>CAZAEG010000084.1:0-7622 GCA_964484035.1 uncultured Enterobacteriaceae bacterium
ATCGCCTTCAACCTGCTGAAGACCGCCGCCGGCGACGGCGTCACCATCGGGCCGATCCTGCTCGGCGCGGCGCGCGCGGTGCACATCCTCACGCCCTCGGCCACCGTGCGCCGCCTCGTCAACATGACGGCGCTCACCGTCGTCGACGTCAACGCGCCGCGCGCCAGCGTGGAGCCGAGCCTGTTCTAGCGGCCATGGCGGGTGAGGCGAGCGCGAGCGACGTGGCGGCCCTGCCGCGGGCGCGCGCCAGGCCGCGCGCGGGGCTGGTGCTGACCGGGGGCGGCGCGCGCGCCGCGTACCAGGTGGGCGTGGTGAAGGCGGTGCGCGACCTGCTCGGCAACCCGGTGAAGAACCCGTTCCCGATCCTCTGCGGCACCTCGGCGGGCGCGATCAACGCCGCCTCGCTCGCGGCCTTCGCCGACGACTTCTCGCGCGCGGTGGCGAACCTGCTCGAGGTATGGGAGCACATGCGCTGCGACCACGTCTACCGCACGGACCTGCCGAGCATCATGAAGAGCGGTGCGCGCTGGCTGAGCTCCCTGATGCTGGTATCGCGCAGCAGCCCGGTGTCGCTCCTCGACAACGCGCCGCTGCGCGACATGCTCGAGAAGAGCCTGCCCTTCGAGCGCATCCAGGAGCACATCGACGCCGGCGCGCTGTACGCGGTGTGCGTCACCGCCTCGGGCTACACCTCCGGCCAGAGCGTGTCCTTCTTCCAGGGCGGCTCGGGGCTCGAGGGCTGGGAGCGCAACCAGCGCATCGGCGCCGGCGTGATGCTCAAGCTCGACTACCTGATGGCCTCGTCGGCGCTGCCGTTCATCTTTCCCGCCGTCAAGGTGCACCGGGAGTACTTCGGCGACGGCTCGATGCGGCAGATCGCACCGGTGAGCCCGGCCCTGCACCTGGGCGCCGACCGCGTGCTGATCGTCGGCACCGGCCGCCAGAGCCTCGAGCAGGCGCGCGCGCGCTCCAGCATCTATCCGTCGCTCGCGCAGATCGCCGGGCACGCGCTCAACTCCATCTTCCTCGACAGCCTGGCGGTGGACATCGAGCGCCTGGAGCGCATTAACCGCACCGTGCGCATGATCCCGGCCGATCGGCTCGAGGGCTCGAGCCTCACGCTGCGCCCGGTGCGGGTGCTGTTCATCGCGCCGTCGCAGCCGATCGAGCGCATCGCGGCGCGCTTCGTCCATGACCTGCCGCGCAGCGTGCGCTTCATCCTGCGGCCGACCGGCGCGCTGTCGCGGGCCGGCTCCAACCTGGCGAGCTACCTGCTTTTCGAGGAATCGTTCTGCCGCGCGCTCATCGACCTCGGCTACCAGGATACCCTGGCGCGCGAAGCCGAGGTCAGGGACTTCTTTTCCGGAACGTGAGGCCATTCATGGCAGAATCGAACTCGCCGCAGGACCCTTTCGAGATCTTCCGCCGCCTGTGGGGGCCGCTCGGGCTGCCCGTGCCCGGCTTGGCGGTGCCGACGCTGGATCCGAAGGCAGTGGAGAAGCGCATCGCCGAGCTGCGCTCGGTCGAGTCGTGGCTGGAAGTGAACCTGAACATGGTGCGCTTCGCCGTCCAGGGGCTGGAGGTGCAGCGCTCGGCGCTGCTCGCCATGGGCGCCGGGGCGCCGGCCGGCGCACCGCCAAGCGCGCTCGCCGAGCTCGCCGCGACGAGCGCCAACACCGCCGCCGGCGGCATGATGTGGCCCTGGGCCGTCATGCAGCAGGCGCTCGCCGGCCAGCCGCCGCCGGGCCAGCCGCCGCCGGGCGAGCCGCCGCCGGCCGAAGAGGACGCGAACAAGCCGAAGGAATGAACGTATTTCTGACGAGGAGACCCACGCGATGACCAAGGCAGTGAGATTTCACAAGACCGGCGGGCCCGAAGTGCTGCAAATGGAAGACGTGCAGGTGGGCGAGCCGGGGCAGGGCCAGGTGCGCATCCGCCACACGGCGATCGGCGTCAACTTCATCGACACCTACCAGCGCTCGGGCCTGTACCCGATGCAGCTGCCGCAGACCGCGGGCAACGAGGGCGCGGGGGTGGTAGAGCAGGTGGGGTCGGGGGTCACGACCCTCAAAGTCGGCGACCGGGTGGCCTACACCGGCCAGGTCGGCTCGTATTGCAACGAGCGCCTGGCGCCCGCCGACCGCATGGTGAAGATCCCCGAGGGCATCAGCGACGAGCAGGCGGCCTCGATGATGCTGAAAGGCATGACCGTGCAATACCTGATCCACCGCACTTACCCGGTCAAGGCCGGCGACACGGTGCTGTGGCACGCGGCGGCGGGCGGCGTCGGCATGATCGCGTGCCAGTGGCTGAAGGCGCTCGGCGCCACCGTCATCGGCACGGTCGGCTCGGCCGAGAAGGCGAAGCTCGCCAAAGCGCACGGCGCCGACCACGTCATCGACTACTCGAAGGAGAATTTCGCAGAGCGCGTGAAGGAGATCACCGGCGGCAAGAAAGTGCCGGTGGTGTACGACTCGGTCGGCAAGAGCACCTGGGAAGGGTCGCTGGATTGCCTGCAGCCGCTCGGGACCTGGGTCCTCTTCGGCAGCGCCTCCGGCGCGGTGCCGCCGCTCAACACGCAGCTGCTGGCGCAGAAGGGGTCGCTCTACATGACCCGCCCCACGCTCGTCACCTACGTCGCTGCGCGCGCGGACCTCGAGGCGCGCTCGAAATCGCTGTTCGACATCGTGAAATCGGGCAAGGTGAAGATCGAGATCTCGGCGCGCTACAAGCTCGCCGACGCGGCGAAATGCCACACCGATCTCGAGGGCCGCAAGACCACCGGCTCGGTGATCCTGCTGCCGTAGGGTGGGCCTTCGGCCCACCCTACCCGCTACGGAATGACAAACGCCGCCCGCGGGCGGCGTTTTCATGCTTGCCGGGCCGGCGCTCAGATCCCCAGCATCTTCTTGGCCTTGTTCAGGGCGGCTTCGGATTCGCTGTGCTTGCCCGCCTTGTGAAAGGCCTCGCCGTCGGCGCGCAGCTTCTTCACCTCGTTCATTTGCGCGGCGCTCAGCTTGGCCGACGGCAGCGCCGCGTCGACCTGCTTCATCAATTTCGGGCAACTGAAGGCCATGGCAAGCGAGCTGAATAGGGCCAGGACGGTGAGCAACGCTACTCGTTTCATTTTGGTTCTCCGTGATCGGGTTGTGGGGCCGGGAGAGATTATCATCTCGCCTGGAGCGTAAACGCCAGATGATGACGCCTTATTCCGCATGCGGGCGACGCTGAACCCCGACAGTCCGCGCGCGCTCGACGCCGGCCGGCTGCGGCAGCGCTTCGCCTCCGGCAAGCCGGTGGCGATGCTCTACGGCGACCAGGGGATCGACGCCGAGCGCGCCGCCGCGCGCCGGCGCGCGAGCGTCCTCGTGCCGATCGTGGCGCGGCCCGACGAGCTGACGATGCTGTTCACACGCCGCACCGCCCACCTCAGGAACCACTCGGGCCAGATCGCCTTTCCCGGCGGCGGCGCCGAGCCCGGCGACGCGAGCGCCGAGGCGACGGCGCTACGCGAGGCGCACGAGGAGATCGGGCTCGAGCCCGCGCGCGTCGAGGTGCTCGGGCGGCTGTCGGACTACCACACGCGCACCGACTACCGGGTCACGCCCATCGTCGGCCTGGTCGCGCCGCCGTTCGTGCTGTCCCTCGATGCCCGGGAAGTCGACGAGGCGTTCGAGGTGCCGCTCGCGTTTCTCCTCGATCCGGCCAACCACCTGCGCCAGCAGCGCGAGTTCCAGGGCCGCACGGTCCCGTTCTACGCCATCCCGTACCGCGACTACTACATCTGGGGCGCGACCGCGGGCATGCTGATCAACCTGTATCGCTATCTCGCGGCGGAGGGCGGGTGAGCGCGCTCGCGGTCATCGCCGCGCTATTCCTCGAGCAGTGGCGCCCGCTCGGCGAGCGCAAGGCCTATTTCGCGCTGATGGCGGGCGGCGCCGAGTGGCTCGAGCGCTCCTTCAACGCGGGCGAGGGGCGCCACGGCACCATCGCCTGGCTGGTGGCGGTGCTGCCGGTGCTGGCCGCGGCGCTGGCGCTGTACACCCTGCTCGCGTGGGTGCACCCGCTGCTCGCGCTCGGCTGCAACGTCGCCGCGCTCTACTTCACGCTCGGCTTTCGCCAGTTCAGCCACTACTTCACCGACCTGCAGCTCGCCATCCGCACCGGCGACGTCGAGCGCGCGCGCGCGCTGATCGGCGCCTGGCGCGGCGAGCCCGCGCAGCACCGCAGCCGCGAGGAGGTGATCCGCCTCGCCATCGAGGAGGCGCTGATTGCCTCGCACCGCCACGTGTTCGGCGTGCTGTTCTGGTTCGTGCTGCTGCCCGGGCCGAGCGGGGCGATCCTCTACCGGCTGGCGACCTACCTGCGCCGGCGCTGGCGCGGGCTCGGCGCGTTCGGCGAGTTCGCCGAGCGCGCGGGGCGCCTCCTCGAGTGGCCCGCGGTGCGGCTTACCGCGGCGTCCTTCGCAGTGGTGGGCGACTTCGAGGACACGATCTACTGCTGGCGCACGCAGGCGCCGGCCTGGCCCGACCCGGACGCGGGCGTGGTGCTCGCCGCGGGCGCCGGGGCGCTGGGCGTGCGCCTGGGCATGCCGCTCACGGCGCTGGAAGGCGTGGAGGTGCGCCCGGAGCTCGGCGTGGGCGAACCCGCCGATGCGCCGTTTCTGGACGGCGTGGTGGGGCTGGTGTGGCGGGCGCTGGTGCTCTGGGTATTCCTGCTGATCCTGCTGTCGCTCGCCACCGCGCTCTAGGCGCGCCGCGTGGCGCCGCAGCGCCAGCACTGCGTGAACTGCGGCTCGATGCGCTCGCCGCATCCGGCGCAGGACCAGGGCGGGCCCGAGGCCCGTGCGCCCTCGCGCAGCAGCCGCTCGGCCTGCTGCGCCTCGGCCTCGTCCAGCACCCAGACCTCCGCCTGGCACTCGGCCGGGGGCAATTCGCCCATCGCCGAGGCGAGCCTCTCGTTCCTCACCACGGCGCGGATGCCTTGCGCCTCGAGCACGTTGCGCGCGTGATGCACCGCGACGAGGTCGAACGAGCTGAAAACGCGCCGCACTAGATCTCGAACAGCGCGTCGCACTTCGCGGCGCAGATGAAGTCGTTCTCGGAGAGGCCGCCGACCGCGTGCGTCCAGTAGGTGACGCGGCACTTGTTGTAGCCGACCTCGAGATCGGGGTGGTGGTCCTCGCGGTGCGAGATCCAGGCGAGCGCGTTCACGAACGCCATGGTGTGGTGGTAGTTGGCGAAGGGGTAGAGCTTCACCAGCCTGCCGTCCTCGAGGCTCCAGCCCTTCAGCTGCTTCAGCAGGTCGCGCGCCTGCTCGGCGGTGTACGGCGCGACGCCGCCCTCGCAGGGCTTGCACTTCTTCGTTGCGAGCTCGTTCATGGGGCCTCCTGAGCGGGCGCCTGCAGCCGCGCAATGCGCCGCGCAGCCGGCGGGTGCGAATCGTAGAACGCCGAGTGCAGCGGGTCCGGCGTGAGCGTGGCGGCGTTGTCCTGGTAGAGCTTGACCAGCGCGCGCACCAGCTCGGCGGCGCTGGCGTGCGCGGCGGCGTAGGCATCGGCCTCGAACTCGTGGCGCCGCGAATAGAGGCTGGTCAGCGGCTGCAGGAAGAACGTGAACGCCGGCATCACCAGCACGAACAGCAGCAGCCCCATGGCGTCGCCGGGCGCGGCGGCGTTCAGCCCCGCGTAGAACCACGGCTCGTAGAGCAGTTGTCCGAGCAGCCACAGCAGCCCGAGCGAGAGCGCGAACAGCAGCGCGATGCGCTTCCACACATGGTAGCGCCGGTAGTGGCCGAGCTCGTGCGCCAGCACCGCCTCGACCTCGGCCGGCGCGAGGCGCGCGAGCAGCGTGTCGAAAAACACGATGCGCTTGGAGGCGCCGAAGCCGGTGAAGTAGGCGTTGCCGTGCGCCGAGCGCCGCGAGCCGTCCATCACGAACAGGCCGCTCGAGGTGAAGCCGCAGCGCGCGAGGAGCGCTTCGATGCGGCCGGCGAGGGCGGGATCCTGGAGCGGCGAGAACCTGTTGAACAGCGGCGCGATGAACTTCGGGTAGATGAGCAGCACCAGCAGGTTGAAGCCCACCCAGACCGCCCAGACAGCGAGCCACCACAGCTCGCCCATGCGCCCCATCAGCCACAGCACCAGCGCGAGGAGCGGCAGGCCGAGCAGCGCGCCGAGCAGCGCGTGCTTCGCGAGGTCGGCGAGGAACAGGCCGACGCTCATGCGGTTGAAACCGAAGCGCGCCTCGATGGCGAAGGTGCGGTAGGCCGCGAGCGGCAGCTCGAGCGCCGAGAGCAGCACCACCGAGCCCGCCACCAGCGCGACGCCGTGCGCGAGCCCGCCCGGGGCGAACAGCAGCGCCCATTGCGCCGACATCCATTGCAGCAGGCCGCCGAGCGTGAGCGCGAGGAGCGCCGCCGCGCCGAGCAGGACGTCGAGCATCCCCAGGCGCGCCTTGGCCACCGTGTAGTCGGCCGCCTTCTGGTGCGCGCCGAGCGGGATCGTGCCGGCGAACGCCGGCGGCACGGCGTCGCGATGCGCGCGTACGTAGGTCACCTGCCGCTGCGCGAGCCACAGGCGGGTAAGCGTCGCAGCCGCGAGCGCGGCGAGGAAGACCCAGGTAAAGGCGTTCATGTCGCCATGAGAGAATACGTCATGCCCGCGGACCAGAACAACCTGATCTGGATCGACATGGAAATGAGCGGGCTCGCTCCCGACATCGACCGCATCCTCGAGGTCGCGCTGCTGGTCACCGACGCGCAGCTGGAGGTCGTCGCCGCCGCGCCCGTGCTGGTGGTGCACCAGCCCGACGCGGTGCTGGCGGCGATGGATTCATGGAACACCGGCGTGCACGGCAAGACCGGGCTCGTCGACAAGGTGAAAGCTTCGACGCTCGACGAGGCCACGGTGGAGGCGCGAATGCTGGCCTTCCTCGCCGAGCACGTGCCCGCCGGCGCCTCGCCGATGTGCGGCAACTCGATCTGCCAGGACCGGCGCTTTCTCGCGCGCTGGATGCCGAAGCTCGAGGCGTGGTTCCATTACCGCAACCTCGACGTCTCCACGCTGAAGGAGCTGGTGAAGCGCTGGCAGCCCGAGCTCGCCAAGGGGCTGAAGAAGGAAAGCAAGCACGAAGCGCTCGCCGACATCCTCGACTCGATCGAGGAGCTGAAGTACTACCGCCGCACCGCAATGACGATTTAATTGGGGATTTAATTGGGGACAGACCCCATTTACTGCAAGCTCACGACTTTGCCGGGGTTGAGCAGGTTCTCCGGGTCGAAGGTGCGCTTCAAATCGCGCATCAGGTCCACGGCCTCGCCCAGCTCCTCCTCGAGGGAGGCCTGCTTGCCCAGGCCGATGCCGTGCTCGCCCGTGCAGGTGCCCTCCATGGCGAGCGCGCGCTTCACCAGGCGCTTGTTGAGCGCCTTGGCTTCCTCCATGTCGGACGGGCTCGCCGGGTCGACCAGGATCACGAGGTGGAAGTTGCCGTCGCCGACGTGCCCGAACAGCGGAATCGGCATCGAGGCTTTCTCGATGTCCTTGGTGGTCTCGACGATGCACTCCGCCAGCCGCGAGATCGGCACGCACACGTCGGTGGAGATGGCACGCGAACCCGCTTTCA
>CAZAEG010000085.1:0-2545 GCA_964484035.1 uncultured Enterobacteriaceae bacterium
GACGCCTGCATCCTGATCCACGACCTGGAGCAGGGCCGCGCGCTCGCCTATGGCGCCGGCCGCCGCGCGATCCGCGGCGGCAAGGGCCTGCCGGCGCGCGTCCTGCCGCTCGCCGTGTACCACCCCGCGGCGATCGGCATCGACGCGTTGCTCGGCGCCGTGTGCTACGGCGCGACCGAAGTGGTGGTGCTGATGGACGAAAGCAGGCCCGACGCCTACGCCACGGCGCTCGCGGAGCAGATGCGCTTCGCGCAGGCGATCCTCGGCGGGCTGGGCTATGCCGGTACGCACTTCCGTGTCCTGCGGCCGGCCGACGCGGCGGCGCTCGAGGCCGCGCTCTGGGCGCTGGCGCCGGCGCAAGGCGTGGCGCAGGCGGCGACCTTCAACCTCGCCGCGGAGAAGCGCACCACGCTCGATTTCGCGATCGAGCACCTGGCGAAGCACGCGGGCGCGGCGAAGGACATCATCGACTTGCCGGCGGGCGCGCCGTTCGGCACGCTGACGGTGAACAAGGCCACCTGCACGCTGTGCAAGGCCTGCATCGGCGCCTGCCCGGAAGGCGCGCTGCTCGATGCGCCCGAGACGCCGAGCCTGCGCTTCATCGAGCGCAACTGCGTGCAATGCCGGCTGTGCGAGATGACCTGCCCGGAGGACGCGATCCGGCTCGTGCCGCGGCTGCTGCTCGGCGCCGGGGCAAAGCTGCCGGTGGTGCTAAACGAGGCCGAGCCGTTCAACTGCGTGCGCTGCGGCAAGCCTTTCGGCACGCGCCAGATGGTGGACAACATGCTCGGCAAGCTGGGCGCGCACTCGATGTTCGCCGGCGAGGGCGCGCTCAAGCGCCTGCAGATGTGCGGCGACTGCCGCGTGGTCGACATGATGCAGAACACGAAGGAAGCCTCGATCTTCGACGTCGCGGGCAGAAAGCCGTGAGCGCGCCGTTGCACCACGTGCCGACGGCGTCGCCCGAGGACCAGGCGCGCGCGCAGCTCTACGGCCTGGTGGCGAGCCTGTTCTATGCCGCGCCCGACGCGCAGCTGCTCTCGGCGCTGGTGCACGCGGACGGCTTTCGCGGCGGCGACGACGAGCGCACCGAGCAGGGTCGCGCACTCGCGCTCGCCTGGCGCGAGCTCACCGACGCGTGCCGCAGCGCGTTTCCGGTGCTGCTCGCGCACGAGCACACGGATCTGTTCGTGTCGGCGGGACGCGCCGAGGTCACGCCTTATCTCATGCACTACGTGATGCGCTTCGAGAGCGAGACGCCGCTTGTGGACTTGCGCCGCCAGCTTGCCGAATGGGGCATCGCGCGGCGCGAAAACGTGAATGAACCGGAGGACCACATCTCCGCGCTGTGCGAATCCATGCGATTTGCTATTGCGGTGCAACAGCGGCCGCTCGCCGAGCAGAAGGTGTTCTTCAATCGCTATCTCTATCGCGGTGCAATTGCGTTTTGCGATGCGGTAAGGGCTTCGGACAAAGCGCGTTTTTACAGGCACGTCGCCGGATTCGCGCGCGCGTTCTGCGAAGTCGAGCGGGAGGCTTTCGACATAGGGGGATAAGCACAATCGAGAACTGTTCTCATGCCCGCCTGCTCAGTTGGGAGTCATTATCGAATGCAGAATTTCTTTCTCTTGATCAGGCACAAAGAGGTTGGTAGTTTGTAAAAGATTTCCATTACCCCGTCCCCAACGGGGCCGGCGTACGCATAAACAGGAGGCGCGACATGGTCCAGAAAAACGCCAAACTTTCCCGCAGAAATTTCCTCTTGACGGTCGGTGCCGGCGGCGCCGCCACCGCGGCCGCAGTGGTGGCCGGCGGCAAGGCTCTGCAGGGGACGTCGGCGGCGAGCGACAAGACAGGCTCGCGCGGCTATCACGAGACGGCGCACGTCAACAACTACTACCGCACCGCGAAGGTCTGAGGAGATCGCCATGCTTCTGACCAGAAAAGCATCCGAGCAGGCCGTACCGCAATCGCGACTCGCCCGCGGGCTGGTGGGCGTACTCGCCAAGACCATGGACCGGCGCGCGTTCCTGCGCCGCTCGGGCGTCACGCTCGGCGCGGGCGCAGCGGCGGCGCAGCTGCCCTTCAGCCTCATCAGCGAGGCGCAGGCCCAGGCGCAGGGCGGCGGCGCCATGCAGGTGAAGCGCACAGTGTGCACCCACTGCTCCGTGGGCTGCGCCATCGACGCCGTCGTCGAGAACGGCGTGTGGGTGCGCCAGGAGCCGGTGTTCGACTCGCCGCTCAACCTTGGCGCGCACTGCGCCAAGGGCGCTTCGGTGCGCGAGCACGGCATCACGCACGACTCGCACCGCCTGAAGTCGCCGATGAAGCTCGAGGGCGGCAAGTGGGTGAAGCTCACCTGGGACCAGGCCTACGACGACATTTCCAAAAAGCTGCTCGCGATCAGGAAGGAAAGCGGGCCCGACGCGCTGATGATCATCGGCTCGTCCAAGCACAACAACGAGCAGTCCTACCTGCTGTGCAAGTGGGCGCGGCTCTGGGGCACGAACAACACCGACCACCAGGCGCGCATCTGCCACTCGAC
>CAZAEG010000086.1:0-4927 GCA_964484035.1 uncultured Enterobacteriaceae bacterium
TCAATGGCAGTCGCCGCTGGATCCGCATCCCCGGATTCCAGTTGCAGGCTTCCGAGCTGACCCGCGTGCTGGTGCTGTGCTGGGTGGCCGCCTATGCGGCGCGGCGTTCAAAGTAACTGTCCGGAAGCCTGGCCGGCCTCGCCAAGCCGCTGGGCGTGACCTTCTGCTTCTGCGTGCTGCTGCTGATGGAGCCGGATTTCGGCGCCGCCGCGGTGCTGTTCGCCACCGCCTTCGGCCTGCTGTTCATCGCCGGTGCGCAGCTGCGCTGGGTGCTGCTGTGCCTGGTCACGGCCGGTGCCGGCTTCGCCGCGCTGATGGTGTCGGCCGACTACCGCATGAAGCGCCTGACCTGCTTCCTGAACCCCTGGGCGCATGCGCAGGAATGCGGCTACCAGCCGGTGCAGTCACTGATCGCCATCGGCCGTGGCGAATGGACAGGCGTGGGCCTTGGCGAGAGCGTGCAGAAGCTGTTCTACCTGCCCGAGGCGCACACCGACTTCCTGCTGGCGGTGATCGCCGAGGAGCTCGGTTTCCTCGGCGTGGCGGCGGTGATCGGGCTGTTCGTGTGGGTGGTGCTGCGCGCCTTCGCCATCGGCCGCCGTGCGGCGGTGCGCGAGCGGCATTTCGCCGCGCTCGTCGCCCAAGGCATCGGCATCTGGATTGGCTTCCAGGCGCTCATCAACATGGGCGTGAACATGGGCCTGCTGCCCACCAAGGGCCTGACGCTGCCGCTCATGAGCTTCGGCGGCACGGGCCTGCTCGCCAACAGCGTGGCGATCGCGCTGCTGCTGCGCATCGACTGGGAAAACCGGCAGCTGGCGCGGGGCCTGCGCGCGTGAGGACCGCGCTCATCATGGCCGGCGGCACCGGCGGCCACGTGTTCCCGGGACTGGCGGTCGCCGAGGAAATGCGCGCCGCAGGCTGGGACGTGGTGTGGCTGGGCGCGCACACCGGCATGGAGGCGCGGCTCGTGCCGGCGCGCGGCTATCGCATGGCCTATGTGCGCGCCGCGGCATTGCGCGGCAAGGGCATGCTCGCGGTGCTGCTGCTGCCGTTGAACCTGCTCGTCGGCTTCGCGCAGGCGGCGCGCGCCATCTTCCGCCTGCGCCCGGACGTGGTGCTGGGGATGGGCGGCTACGTGGCCTTTCCGGGAGGCATGATGGCGTCGCTGCTCGCGCGTCCGCTCGCGGTGCACGAGCAGAACGCGATCGCCGGGCTCACCAACCGCGTGCTTGCCGCGGTGGCGGACAAGTCGATGACCGCGTTTCCCGCCGCGCTCAAGGGCGCCGAGTGGACCGGGAATCCCGTCCGGCGCGAGATCTCCGCGATGGCGCCTCCCGAGGAGCGCTTCGCCGGGCGCGGCGGCCCGCTGCGCCTGCTCGTGGTCGGCGGCAGCCTCGGCGCGCAGGCGCTGAACGAATGCGTGCCGCGGGCGCTGGCGCTTCTCGCGCCGCGTCCAGGAGTGGTGCACCAGTCGGGCGAGAAGCACCTCGAGGCCCTGCGCGCAGCCTACCGCGCCGCCGGCGTCGGCGGCGAGCTCGTGCCCTTCATCGACGACATGGCGCGGCGCTACGCCGAAGCCGACCTCGTCATCTGCCGCGCCGGCGCAATCACCGTCGCCGAGCTCTCGGCGGGCGGCGTGGCGAGCGTGCTGGTGCCCTTCCCGCACGCGGTGGACGATCACCAGAGCGCCAACGCGCGCTTTCTCTCGGAAAAAGGCGCGGCGCTGCTGCTGCCCCAGGCCGAGCTCACGGCCGAGAAGCTCGCCGCGACGCTGCGCGCGCTCGACCGGCCGCGCCTGCTGGAGATGGCGCGCCGGGCACGCGACCTCGGCAGGCCCGACGCGGCGCGCCTGGTCGCCGCGCGCTGCATGGAGATTGCCGGATGAAGCACAAGGTCCGGCACATCCACTTCATCGGCGTCGGCGGCTCCGGCATGTCGGGCATCGCCGAAGTGCTGCTCAATCTCGGCTACCAGGTGAGCGGCTCGGATCTCGCCGAGAGCCCGGCGACGCGGCGTCTGCGCGAGCTCGGCGCGCGCGTGGCGACGGCACACGCGGCGCAGAACATCAACGGCGCCGACGCGGTGGTGGTGTCGAGCGCGGTGCGCGGCGACAACCCCGAGGTGCAGGCGGCGCGCGCGCAGCGCGTGCCCGTGGTGCCGCGCGCGCTGATGCTGGCGGAACTGATGCGCCTGAGGCAGGGCGTGGCGATCGCCGGCACGCACGGCAAGACCACCACCACCAGCCTGGTGGCGAGCGTGCTGGCCGAGGGCGGCCTCGACCCGACCTTCGTCATCGGCGGGCGCCTGAACGCCGCCGGCTCCAACGCACGCCTCGGCCAGGGCGAGTACATCGTCGTCGAGGCCGACGAGTCCGACGCCTCGTTCCTGCACCTGCAACCCGTGCTGGCGGTGGTGACCAACATCGACGCCGACCACATGGAAACCTACCAGCACGATTTCGCGCGGCTGAAGCAGGCCTTCGTGCAGTTCCTGCAGAACCTGCCGTTCTACGGCAGCGCCGTGCTGTGCGCCGACGACGCGCACGTGCGCGAGATCCTGCCGTTCGTGTCCAAGCCCGTGGTCACCTACGGCTTCGCCGCCGAGTCCATGGTGCGCGCGGAGAAGATGGTGCACGCGGCGGGCGCGATGCGCTTCGGCGCACGGCGCGAGGGCAAGCCGGTGCTCGAGGTGAGCCTCAACCTGCCCGGCGCGCACAACGTGCAGAACGCGCTTGCCGCGATCGCCGTGGGCACCGAGCTCGGCGTCGCGGACGCCGCCATCCTCAAGGCGCTCGCCGAGTTCCGCGGCGTGGGCCGGCGCTTCCAGCGCTACGGCGAGATCAGGATCGCCGGCGGCGGCAGTTTCACCCTGGTCGACGACTATGGGCATCACCCGGCGGAAATGGCTGCGACGCTGGCAGCGGCGCGCGGCGCCTTCCCCAGCCGCCGGGTGGTGCTCGCCTTCCAGCCGCACCGCTATACGCGCACGCGTGACCTGTTCGAGGACTTCGTGAGGGTGCTCTCCACGGCCGATGCGCTGCTGCTCGCAGAGGTGTATGCGGCGGGCGAGCCGCCGATCGTCGCCGCCGACGCTCGCTCGCTGGCGCGCGCGGTGCGCGTGGCGGGCAAGGTCGAGCCGGTGTTCGTCGAGGACGTGGCGCAGCTCGCGGCCGCCATCCGGCGCGTGGTGCGCGACGGCGACGTGGTGGTGACCATGGGCGCGGGATCGATCGCCAACGTGCCGGCGCAGCTGACATGAACATGGCGGACGCGCTCCGACTGCAGGGGTTGCGCGGCGTGCTGAAGGCGGGCGAGCCCATGGCGCGCCACGTCAGCTGGCGCGCGGGCGGGGCGGCGGCGCGCTTCTACGCGCCCGCGGATCTGGACGACCTGCAGGCGTTCCTCGCGCAGCTGCCGCCGCGCGAGCCGCTGCTGTTCGTCGGCCTGGGATCGAATCTGCTGGTGCGCGACGGCGGCTTCGCCGGCACCGTGGTGCTGACGCACGCCGCGGGCCGGCACCCGGAAATGCTTGCCGGGCACCTGTACGCGGAGGCCGGCGTGGCGAGCCCCAAAGTCGCGCGCTACGCCGCGCGCCACGACCTCGGCGGCGCGGAGTTCCTCGCGGGGGTTCCGGGCACCGTGGGCGGGGCGCTGGCGATGAATGCGGGCTGCTACGGCGGCGAGACCTGGGACATCGTCGAGCGCGCGGTGACCATCGACCGGCAGGGGACGCTGCGCACGCGAGCGCGCGACGCGTTCGACATCGGCTACCGCCATTGCGCGCTGCGCGACGGCGGCCGCATCGGCGCGGACGAGTGGTTCTCCGGCGCCTGGTTCGCGTTGCCCGCGGGCGCGGGCGCTGCTTCGCGCGCGCGCATCAGGGAGTTTCTCGGGCGGCGCATCGCGTCGCAGCCGCTGCAGCTGCCCAACGCGGGCAGCGTGTTCCGCAACCCGCCGGGCGATCACGCGGCGCGGCTCATCGAGGCCTGCGGCCTCAAGGGACTCGCGCGCGGCGGTGCGCGCGTTTCGGAAAAGCACGCCAACTTCATCGTCAATGCGCAGCGCCGGGCGAGCGCCGCCGACATCGAGGGGCTCATTCAGGAGGTGCGCCGGCGCGTCGCCGAGCGCACCGGGGTCGAGCTCGTCCCCGAGGTACGCATCGTGGGGGAGGCGGCATGAGCCGCGGCAAGGTCGCCGTGCTGATGGGCGGCAAGTCCGCCGAGCGCGAGGTGTCGCTGATGAGCGGCGCGGGCGTGCTGAAGGCGCTGCGCGCCAAGGCCGTGGATGCCGACGCGTTCGATCCCGCGGAGCGCGAACTGGGCGAGCTCAGGCGGGACGGCTTCGCATGCTGCTTCATCGCGTTGCACGGCCGCGGCGGCGAAGACGGCACGGTGCAGGGCGCACTGGAGGTGATGGGCATTCCCTACACCGGGAGCGGCGTGCTCGGCTCCGCCGTCGCCATCGACAAGTGGCGCAGCAAGATGATCTGGCTGGCGGCCGGCCTGCCGACGCCGCGTTACCGCATTCTCGGCGCCCGCGACGACTGGGACGCCGTGGCGACAGACCTCGGCCTGCCGCTCATCGTCAAGCCGGCGAACGAGGGCTCGACGCTCGGACTGACCAAGGTCACCGCGGTCGCGCAGTTGCCGGCAGCCTACGAGCTCGCCGCGAAAAAGTACCACGACATTGCGCTCGCCGAAGCGTTCGTCGACGGCCCTGAGTACACCGCCAGCATCCTCGGCGACAGGGTGCTGCCCTTGATCCGCATCGAGGCGCCGCAGGGCAACTACGACTACCAGAGCAAGTACTTCAGCGACGACACGCGCTACCTGTGCCCCTGCGGCCTGCCCGCGCAGAAGGAGGCGGCGCTCAAGGCGCTGTCGCTGGCGGCTTTCCGCTTGCTGGGGTGCACCGGCTGGGGGCGC
>CAZAEG010000087.1:0-13724 GCA_964484035.1 uncultured Enterobacteriaceae bacterium
GCGCACGCTCGGCACCAGCGGCCCCGCGGGATAGCTGTCGGCGACGCCGAAGATGCACTCGCCGTGCCCGATCAGGTCGCGCAGGCGCCGCACGTAGAGGCCCGCGTCGTCGCTGCGCACGCGATGGATCTCCGCGAGGTAGTCGCAGAGGGCGTCGGCGCGCGCGAAATCCTGCGGCGTCGCCGCGCCGCCGCCGCGCAGGCGCAGCAGGTCGTCGGCGTACTCGTGTCCCTCCACGAACTGCGCCAGCATGAAGAGCTCTTCGGCGCTGCCGAGCGATTCGAGCGCGCCGTCGGCACGCACGGCACCGACATCGAGCGACGGCACGTGCCGCGGCAGGCGGTTGAAGGCGCCGTGCGCCCAGAGCAGGAGCTGCGCGCGATCGGCCATGTGCTCGTGGCCGAAAGGCCCGGGGCGCACGGTCTCCAGCACCGCGCGCCGCGCTTCGCCCCGCAGCTCGTAGTCCACGCGCAGCGGCACGCCGTAGCCGTAGCCCTTGTCGCCCTGGCGGCCGCCGCCGAGCGGCGTCACGCGCACCTTCGCCACCTCGGCGCCGTGCAGCGTGCGCAGGTATGTCTCGAGCGCTTCGGGCGTGAAAGGCGTGCGCGTCATCCCTTGACGCACACCAGCAGCTCGACGCGCGCCACCTGCTCGAAGTGCTCCCAGCGGTTCTGCACGATCGGGGTCATCTTGAAAAAAGGCGCGGCCGCAGCCGCGCCCGGGAAAACCCACCCACCTTGAGGAGGAGGAAGAAAGCGGAGGGCGGGTGCAACGGACCGATTCTGCACCGCGCGCGCGCAGCACGTTTGACGTGCATCAAGCTTCGTGCGCGTCGGGCGAGGACGGGCGGGCTAGGGCGCGCGGGTCCGCGGCAGCGCCGCGAGGCGCTCGCGCGCCATCCGGCCCGCGGCCGCGATCGCCGCCTCGGCGCTTTCCTCGGCCGGCCCGCTGACGATCACCTGGGCCTGCGGCGCGCGGATCTCGAGGTGCAGCGACCAGCGCGCGCCGCCGTCGTCCTTCGTCTGCAGGAGCGCGCTGTGGCACGCGGTGACCGCGGGAAACAGGCCGCGCAGCTCGGCGAGCTCGTGCTCGATGCGCGGCTGCAGGGCGTCGGCGTCCATGGCTTCATCCTCGCGCCGTTGGGCCGTCGGCGGATTGATCTCGATCAACCCTCGATCGCGTAGCATTGCCGGACCATGGGCACGATCACCGGACGCAGCGCCTTCCTGCGCCTTCTCGTCGACGAAGGCGTCACCCACCTGTTCGGCAACCCGGGCACCACCGAGCTGCCGATCATGGAGGTGCTGCCCGACTTCCCGCAGCTGCGCTACGTCCTCGGGCTGCACGAATCGGTGGTGGTGGCGATGGCGGACGGCTACGCACGCGCCTCCAACCGGCTCGCCGCCGCGAACGTGCACGTCGCGCCGGGACTCGGCAACGCCATGGGCGCGCTCTACAACGCACAATTCTCGGGCTCGCCGATCCTGCTTACCGCCGGGCAGCAGGAGCAGGGCCACGGGCTCACCGAGCCGCTGCTCTACGCGCCGCTCGTGCCGGTCGCCACGCCGTTCGTCAAGTGGGCCGTGGAGGCGACGCGCGTCGAGGACTTGCCGCGCATCGTGCGCCGCGCCGCCAAGGTCGCGCTCACGCCGCCCACCGGGCCCGTGTTCATCTCGCTGCCCGGCGACGTGCTCGAGCAGCAGGCCGACATCGATCTGGGCGCGCCTACGCGCATCGACGCGCGCACCCGGCCCTCGGACGAGCTGCTCGCCGAGCTCGCGCGCCGGCTCCTGGCGGCGCAGAACCCCGTGATCCTCGCCGGGCAGGAGCTGTCGATCCACGACGCCTTCGCCGAGGCGACCGAGCTGGCCGAGCTGCTCGGCGCCGGCGTGTACCAGCAGACGGTGCCCTACGCGGCGCAGTACCCGAGCGCGCACCGCGCCTGCCTCGGCGCGCTCACGCGCGTGCAGAAGTCGGTGCGCTCCGCGCTCGAGCCGTTCGACCTGCTCGTGTGCCTGGGCGCGGACCTGCTGCGCATGTCCGTGCACAGCCCGCTCGAGCCCCTGCCCGCGGGCCTGCCCGTGATCCATATCAGCGAGCGCGACTGGGAGCTGGGCAAGAACCACCCCACCGGGCTCGCGATCCACGCCAACGTGAAGGAAACGCTGCGCGCGCTGCTGCCGCTGTTGCGCACGATGCGCGGCGCGGCAGGCGCCGCGGCCGCCGAGCGGCGCCTCGCCGCGCTCGCCCCGCGCAACTGGAGCGCGCAGCGCGAGCGGGCGCGCCTCGCCGCGCTGGAGGTCGCCGAGGAGCAGCCGATCGATCCGCGCATCCTCATGCTGCGCTTCGCCGAAGCCCTGCCGCAGGACGCGGTAGTGGTGGAAGAGGCGCTGACCTCCAGCCTGAGCCTCCCCGCGGTGCTCGAGCAGCGCGACGCGAAGTGCTACTACGGCCTGGCGAGCGGGGGCCTGGGCTTCGCCCTGCCGGGCGCGATCGGCGTGAGCCTCGCGCTCCCCGGGCGGCCCGTGGCGGCGATGATCGGCGACGGCTCGGCGCTCTACGGCATCCAGGCGCTGTGGACCGCGGCGCACCTCGGGCTGCCGATCACCTACGTCATCGCCAACAACCGCGGCTACCGCATCCTCAAGGAGCGGCTGGTCTCGATGCGCAAGACGAACCGCTTCGTCGGCATGGACATCCGCGAGCCGGCGATCGACTACACGGCGCTCGCCGCGTCGATGGGGGTGCCGGGCCGGCGCGTCACCGATCCTGCAGAGATCGCGTCGGCGCTGCGCGAGGCGCTGGCGAGCGGCCGCCCGCGCCTCATCGAGGTGATGGTGGCGGACGGCTTCGGCACCTGACCGCGAACCTCTAGCGCCGCAGGACGCACTTTTCGTAGAGCGTCGGGAAGGCCCCCGCCGGGTCGTACTTGCGCTTGAGCGCGGCGTAGGACTCGCCGCCGTAGCGGCGGCCGAACTCCTCTTCCGGGAAAAAGCTCTCCGAATACAGCGACTTGATGCCGCCGAGGGCGGCCACCTTTTCCTCGATCAGCCGGTTGAAGTGGCCCGGCGCGTACGCCGCGCGCGTGCGCTTCACGTCCCAGAAGCCGAAGTTCACGTACCAGCCCGGCGCCAGCGGGTAGAGCGTGAAGCGCCCGGCCTGCGGCGCCGGCCCGATCGGGCAGATCCACTGCGGCCACAGGCCGATGTCGCGCGCGTAGAACTCGAGGAATTCGGCGGCGCGCTCTAGCGGGATGTCGACATCCTGGATCACGGACTCCGAGTGCAGGCCGAGCAGGCGCTCGAATTTCCGGGTCAGGCCGACGCGGCTGTTCCAGCGCATGAGCTTCGTGTAGGTGCGCGAGCCCAGGCGCTTGCGGCCGTAGACCAGGCGGCGCACCAGCGGCTGCTGCGCGAGCACGTTCTTCGAGCACCAGAACCAGTCGGTATCCCAGCGCCACAGGTAGTCGTGCACCGTGAGCCAGTCCTCGCGCTTCGCGCCAATCGAGCGGTAGTAGATGTGCTCGAAGGTGTAGTCGCTCGCATAAGGCGCAGTGTCGGCGAAGCACCCGAGCGTGAGGTACATCTGCGTGGGCGAGAACACGGTGCCGTCGACGAAGTCGGCATCGCCCGCGCGCAGGCGCTCGCCGAGCGCCGCGAAAAAGCGCGCCGGGTCGGTGTACGGCTCGTGCCGCAGGTGCACGTAGGGCTGCACCGGCGCGGTCTTCGCCTTCACGCGCAGGGCGTAGCCAAGCGTGCCGTAGGAATTCGGAAAGCCGTAGAACAGGTCCGCGTGCTCGTTCTCGGGCGTGGCGAGGACGAGCGATCCGTCGCCGAGCAGCACCTCGAGCTCGAGCATGGTGTCGTGCACCAGGCCGTGGCGGTGCGACGACGACTCGATGCCCACGCCCGCCACCGCGCCGCCGAGCGTGATGGTCTTCAGCTGCGGCACCACCGCCGGCATCACGCCGTGCGCGAGGCAGCCGCGCACCAGGTCCTCGTAGGACACCATGCCCTCGGCGTCCACCCAGCCGGCCGCGGCGTCGACCGCCAGCACGTCGCGGAATGCGCGCACGTCGAGGCGCCGGCGCGCGCCGGCCGCGCGCTCGCGGAACAGGTTCGAGGTGCCCTTGGCGAGCGCGACCGGGCCGGCGCCGCGGCTAAGCTGCGCGCTGAGCGCCTGCGTCTTCGCGGTGTGCGCGCTGCCCATAGAGGAACTCCCGGCTCATGGGATAGCTGTTGCGGGTGACGTTGCCCTTCGAGAACACGATCTGGAACAGGTGCGTGTAGCCTTTCGGCGAGCGGAACATCTCGGCGCAGCCGTACAGGTAGACGCGCCAGACGCGCCGGAAGCGCTCGCCGAACTTCTTCGGGTCGAGGGCGCGGATGTCGTCCCAGTGGCGATCGAACCGTTCGCCCCAGGCATCGAGCGTCAACGCGTAGTGCCGGCGCAGGTTCTCGATGTCCACCACCTCGAGCCCGGCGCGCTCCATGGCGGCGAGGGTGTGCGCCAGGCTCGGGATCCAGCCGCCCGGAAAGACGTGCCGGCGGATGAAGAAGTCGGTCTGGAAGTGCCCGACGTGGCCGATGAAGTGCAGCATGCCGAGGCCCCCCGGCTTGAGGAAGGCCGCGTGCGCGCGCACCACATCCTCGAGCGAATCGCGCCCGGCGTGCTCCAGGGTGCCGATGGAGACCACCTTGTCGTACTCGCGCCGCGCGTCGCGGAAGTCGGTGTCGATCACCTCGAGCGAGCGCGCGAGGCCGCGGCGCGCGATCTGCGCGCGCACCATCTCGACCTGCGAAGTGGTGTTGTTGATGCCCGTGACGCGCACGCCGAAGCGCTCGTGCGCGTGGAACATGAAGCCGCCGAAGCCGCTGCCGATGTCCACCACCGACTCGCCCGGGGCGAGGCGCAGCTTCTGCGCCACGTGCTCGATCTTGTTCTGCTGCGCCTCCTCAAGCGTGCGCGTGCCCTCCTTCCAGTAGGCGCAGGTGTACATCATGTGCGGGTCGTCGAGCCAGTAGCGGTAGAACTCGGTGCCCAGCGCGTAGTGGAACTCGGCGTTCTTCTTCGCCTGCGCCCAGTCGCGGTTGGAAAACCGCAGCTCGTGCCAGCGGTTGCGCACGCCGGTGAGGAGCTTGGCCCTCGCCACGCCGCCCTCCAGGCCGACGGCCATCGCCGCGGCCAGGTCACCCTCGATATCCAGGTCGCCGTCGAAATACGACTCGAGCAGGCCGACGTGGCCGAAGGCGGCGATGCGCGCGTAGGCGGCCGCGCGGTTGAAGACCACGGTGAAGGCCGGCGGCGCGTCGCGGCTGCGGTATTCGCCGCCGCCGGCGAAGCGCACGGCGAACGGCACGCTCGAGCGCTCCCCGGCCCGGCGCAGAACGGCTTCGACGAGGGTTCTCACGGCCGGCAATTCTACCGGCCCTGAACAATCTCAGTGCGACATCAGCACCGGTACCGTCATCGCCTCGAGCAGGGTGCGCGTCGCGCCGCCGAGCACCATCTCGCGCACGCGCGCGTGCCCGTAGGCGCCCATGACGATCAGGTCCGCGGCGACGTCCGCGGCGCGCGACAGGATCTGCGAGCCGACGTCGTAGCCCGCGCCGCTCTGGCGCGCCACCGTCACCTTCACGCCGTGGCGCGCGAGGTACAGGCCGACATCCGCCCCCGGCTGCTCGCCGTGGTTGCGCGGGCCTTTTTCCGGATCGAAGGCGCACACCTCGACCGCCTCGGCGCGCTGCAGGAACGGCAGCGCGTCGGTGACCGCGCGCGCCGCCTCGCGGCCGGCGTCCCAGGCGACGAGCACGCGCTTGCCGAGCGCGGGGAAGCGCCCCGCGTAGGGCACGAACAGCACCGGGCGGCCGGCGGAGAACACCAGCTCGTCGGCGAGGCCGCGCAGGTCGCCTTCATCCTCTGCCTCGGGCTGGCCCGCCACCACCAGGTCGGCGTAACGCGCGGACAGGCGCACGGCCGCCGCCGGATCGGCCTGCGAGCTGCGCCATTCGGCGCGTCCGCCGAAGCGCCGCGAGGCGGCGCGAAAGCGCCGCTCGGCTTCGCCGCGGATCTCGGCATCGCGCTTGTCGAGCATCTCGCGCAGCAGGGGCCCGCCCTCGGCCAGCGCGTACGACGGCAGGCGCGGGGCGCCGGGCGCGAACAGGCCGACGACGTGGGCGTCGAACTCGTCGGCGAGGCTGCAGGCCAGGCCGAGCCGCTCGGTGCTGCGCGGCTGGTGATCGAGGTGCACGAGAATGGTCTTGTAAGTCATCGTTCTCTCCAGGTTCCTGCGGCCATCATGCCGGACGCAGTCCCGCGGAGATTGATTTAGGTCAACCGGGCCTGTCCGCGGCCGGCACACCGCGCTCAGCGCCGGCCGAGCACGATGCCGAGGACCAGGCCGACGCCGACGGCGACGCCCACCGCCGTCCAGGCATGCTCGTGGACCTGCTGGTCCACCTCGTGCGACGCGGCGCGCGCACGCGCCTCCACGGCACGCCCGGCATCCTCCATGCGCACGCGCGCGCTGCGCAGCGACTCCTCGACTCGCGCACGCACTTTGTCCACGCGCTCGCCGGTCTGGCCGGCGGTCGCCTTGAGCAGTTCCTCGGTGTCGCCGACGACGGCGCGCAAGTCGTGCATCAGCTTGTCGGTGCTTACGTGTTCCATGTCCTGCTCCTGTGGGTTGAGTGGCTGTTGCAGGATAGGCGCGCGCCGCCAGCCGCTGTTGACGAGGATCAAACGATGCGCACGCCGCTCGCCTCCTGCATCAACGCCAGCCAGCGCCGGTAGCGATCGCGCAGGGCATCGTCCGGCGCGGGGGCGAAGACGTCCTCGGCGCCCGCCGTGTTCCAGGCCGCCGGCCGACCCGCCGCGAGGTAGGCGATGCCGCGCGCGCTCGCCTCGGGATCCTCGCGCCGGTGCACGGGCAGGCCGCTCACCGCGGCGAGCCGTCGGCACAGGCCGTCGAGGCGCGAGACGCCGCCGCTCACCCGGATGCGCCGTGCGGCCGGAATGTAGCGCGCCATGTAGTCGATGTTCGCCTGCAGCAGGAACGCCATGCTCTCCACCACCGCCACCGCCTTGCGCCAGGGCTCGCCCTCGCCTTCGAAGCGCGAGACGAAATCGGCTTTCCAGAACGGCCCGCCCAGTCCGGCGATGCCGTTGAGGAACAAGGGCGGCGGCGCGGCGCGCTCGAGCCAGGCCGGCAGCTGCGCGATCACGTCCGCGAGGACGAGCTGGCGCTCGAGCCACTCGAGCGCCGTGCCCGCGCCGTTCACGTTGCCCTCCACCATGTACACCGTCACATCGCGATCGGCGAGGATGATGCCGGTGAGCTGGCGCGGCACGTAGCCGGGGGCTCGCGTAAGCGCGCGCTGCACGAAGGCGCTGCTGCCGATATTGACGTAGGCGCAGTCCTCCTGCGGCCAGCCGAAGGCGAACACCGCCGCCGACTGGTCGCCGTTCACCGCGACGAGCGGGACGGAAATTCCCGCCGTCTCGAGCGTGCCCCAGGCGTGTACGGTCGGCACGCTTCGCGGCAAGAAGCCCGCCGGCAGGCCGAACAGCGCGAGCAGCTCCGCATCCCAGTCGCGCGTCGCGAGGTTCCAGAGCTGCGTGCGCGCCGCGCACTGCGGCTCGGCGAGGAGCGGCCGCTCCTTGAGCAGCCGGAAGCTGAGAAAGCTCGCCAACGGCCCCCAGGCGAGCGTGCCCTGCGCGCGCGCCGCACCCACCCCCGGGAGGTGCTCGAGCGCCCAGCGCAGCTTGCTCGCGCCGTAATGCGGCGAAAGGTAGAGGCCCGTCTTGCGATGCACTGCCTCGCCGTGCGCCGCCTCGAGCGACGCGATCCAGGCGTGCGCGCGCCGGTCCTGCCAGGAGAAGACCGGCGACAGGGCACGGCCCGTCACGCGATCCCAGCACACCGCGTTGGAGCGTTGGCTGGCGAGGCCGGCGCAGGAGACCTCGGCGCTGCGCGCGCCGAGCGAGCGCAGCGCCTGCGCCGCCGCGTCGTGGATCGACGCCACGATCTCCTCGCCGTCCTGCTCGGCCCGGTCCGGCTGCGGGTGGACGAGCCCGATCTCGCGCATGCCGCGCGCGACGGCGCGGCCCGACTCGTCCACCACCAGTGCGCGGCTCGCATGCGTGCCCTGATCGAGGGCGAGCACCAGACTCATACTAAGATGCTAGCCCTATGGCGCGCATCGGGGTGATCGGCGGCGGCGCCTTCGGCACCGCCATGGCGTGCGTCGTGCGCCGCTCGGGTCACGACGTGCTCCTCTGGGCGCTCGAGCCCGAGGTGGTCGAGGACATCAATCTGCGCGGCCGCAACGAGCATTTCCTCGCCGGCATGCGGCTGCCCGAGGGCATCCACGCGACGCTCGACATCGGCGAAGCGGCCGCCGGAGCGGCGTTCCTGCTGCTCGCGCCGCCGGCGCAACGCATGCGCGAAGTCGCGGCGCGCCTCGCGCCGGCCCTCGCGCCGGGCACGCCGGTCGTGAGCTGCTCCAAGGGGCTGGAGCAGGGGAGCCTCGCGCTGATGCCCGAGGTGCTCGCCGAAACGCTGCCCGATGCGCCGTGTGCGGTGCTCTCCGGGCCGTCCTTCGCGCGCGAAGTCGGCCAGGACCTGCCGTGCGGCGTGGCGCTCGCCAGCGGCGACGGTGTGCTCGCGCGCCGCCTTGGGCCGCTCATCGCCAACCCCCGTTTCGGCGTGCAGCCGAACACGGATGTCATCGGCACCGCCATCGGCGGCGTGATGAAGAACGTGGTGGCGATCGCGAGCGGCCTGCTCGCGGGCCGCAAGCTCGGCGAGAACGCGCGCGCCACCATGGTCACGGTCGGCCTCGCGGAGGCGGTGCGCTTCGGGCTCGCCAAGGGCGCGCAGCGTGAGACCTTCGACGGGCTCGCGGGCATCGGCGACATGATGCT
Organism: uncultured Enterobacteriaceae bacterium; assembly: GCA_964484035.1. Taxonomy (GTDB): domain Bacteria; phylum Pseudomonadota; class Gammaproteobacteria; order Burkholderiales; family SG8-39; genus JAABQT01. The sequence goes on from CAZAEG010000087.1 coordinate 8,926, forward strand.
CACCGCCAACAGCATGCAGTCGCGCAACACCTCGCTCGGCTTCGCGCTGGGCGAAGGCAAGACGCTCCATGAGGTGCTCGCCGGGCGCAAGCAGGTCTTTGAAGGCGCGTGCTCGGCGCAGGCCGTGGTGAAGACCGCGCAGCGGCTGGGCGTGGACATGCCGGTGTCCTTCGCGGTGGACGAGTTGCTCAGCCACGGGGCGAGCGTCGATGCCACCGTGGAGCGCCTCACCGCGGCCTTCGGCGGCTAGGGCCGCGCGCTACCGCGCCCGTACGGTGACATAGTGCACGCGGGCCGGCGTGCGGGCGACCTAGAATGGTCGTGGCCGGAGGGTGCCTATGCTGGAACTGCTGGAGTGGGGCAAGAAGCGCGGCGAGGACACGGCCGACCCGGGCTCCGATCCGAAGGCGGCGGCCGCATCGATTTCGGCTCTCGGCGATGCGGAACCGTCCACCGCGCTCGGCGAGCTGGCAGCGCGGCTGGAGGCGCACGGGGGCGGCGCGAGGCCGGGCGAGGCGCTTGCGCTCATCCAGGACGCGGGTGCGCCGCACGTCGCCGCGCTGCTGGCGCGCTGCTTCTCGGGCACGGCGGGCACGCCGGCCGCGCGCGAAGTCGTCTGGAAATCGCTCGCCGAATACCAGTCGCGCCTGGCGCGCGCCCTGTGCGCGTCGGCGGGCGCCCAGGTCACGGCGCAAAGCGCGGCGCGCGCCCTGTATGCCTGCCGCACGCTCGCCAAGATCCATCTCGTGCATTACGAGAGCGTGCCGGGCAGGCTGTGGCGGGTGGCGTACGCCATTCATGGCGCCGCGGAACATGCCGGCTGCGCCACCGCGCCGGTGCACGCGCAGTCGGGCCAGCGCACCATGACCACGGTGGAGCAGGAGTTCCTGCGCCTGCTCATGCTGCGCGTGAGCGCGCCCGACATGATGGCCCCGGAGCAGATCGAGATCGCCGACCGCGTCGTCGAGCAGCTGGGCGCCGAGTTCACGCTGCGCCAGCCCGGGGTCGCCGACAATCCCTTCTGCTTCGAGCCGGAAAGCGAATTCCCGCCGCGGCGCGCGAAGGGGCGGCAGCTCGCGGCGAGCACGCGCTATTTCGGCCCCGGCATGGGCTACGACTCCCTGGAGCGCATCGCGCGGCAGCTGCAGACCGGCAAGCCCGAGGACTTCAAGCCCTTCGGCAAGGACATGTCGCCGGCGGTGCAGTCGGGCGCCGTGCAGCACCTGCGCACCTTCTGGCGCGTCGATTGCCCTTATGCGCCGCCCCGGCACGCGCCCGCCGCCGGCACGCTGCGGATCGTCCACGGCTACGGCCCGCTCTGGCAGTACCTGTCCGAAGCGCAGCAGGCCGCGCGCGAGTTCTCGCTCGCCGATTCCTCGGCCGGCGCGCCGCAGCCCCCGGAGACCTGGGAGGTGCAGGGCGAGGGCGGCAGCGAGCTCGGCGCGAATGTCGCGCAGTCGAGCCGCGCCTGGGTGAAGTGCGGCGAGGTGGTCGGCGTGTCGCCGCGCGACGGCGGCGAGCGCTGGGCGGGCATAGTCCGGCGCATGCATGCCGAGCCGGGCGGCGGCCTGCACGCCGACATCGCGGTGCTGAGCCGCGATCCGCGGGCGGTGTCGCTGCGCGAAGTGCTGGAACAGTACGCGGACAGCATCTTCACCAACGCCTCGTCGCGCCAATTCGTCCAGAGCAGCGTCCACGCCGTGATCCTGGCGGACGGCGCGGAGCCCTCGCAGCCGCCCAACCTCCTGCTCGCGCCGGAGGCCTGGAAGGAAGGGCGCATCTACGAAGCGCAGGAAGGCGACGCCGTGCGCACCCTGCGCTGCCTGAAGGTGGTCAGGCGCGGCGGCGATTTCGTGCGCGCCACCTTCGAGTGGCTGACCGCGTCCGAGCAGCTACCGCAGCTCTAGCCTGACCGGCTGGTGATCGGACGCGTCGCTGGCGAGGTCGGCCTCGATCGCCGCGATGCGCGCCGCCACGTCCGCGGTCACGGCGAAAAAATCCCGGCAGTGCGCGCCCAGCGGCCATTGCTTGCGGTCGAAGAGGCCGGTGGTGGGTGGATGCGGCTCGCCCGGGCGCGCGTGGCGCCAGGCATCGATCAGGGGCGCCCGGAACAGCGCCGCGTACTGCGCGTCATCCGGCAGCAAATTGAAGTCGCCGCAAAGCACGAGCGATGCCGGTCTCGGCACCGGGTCGTAGGGGCTCGGCGCGGCCTTCGCCGGCTGCGCCTCGCACCCCGCGACTTCCTCCTGGATCGCGCGCAGGCGCGCCACCTGCGCGGCGCGGTGCGCCGCGGAGTAGAACTCGAGGTGCGTGGTCATCACGCGCAAGGGGCCGGCCCTCGTCTCGAGCACCGCCTCGATCGCCTGGCGCTGCATGTGCTTGATGCCGCCCTCGGCTGGGTGCGGCAGCAGGTGGTTGAACACCTGCAGCACGGGCAGGCGCGACAGGATCAGGTTGCCGTACTGGCGCGCACCGCGAATCAGCGTTGGACCGAAGATCGCCTCATATCCGGGAAACAGCGCCTCGAGCTCGGCGACCTGGTCGGCGCCTTCGCCGAACGCCGGGTCGCGGCGCGCGATCTCCTGAAAGCACAGCACATCGCATTCGCCCGTCGCCCGCGCCGCGCGCGCGATGCGCGCGAGATCGGTAACGCCGTCGCAGCCCCTGCCGTTCTGGATGTTCCAGCTGACGATGTAAATGGAGTCTGTCCCTATTTGATGCCGGTCTGCATGAAGGACTGCATGAACTGGCGCTGGAAAAGGAGGAACGCGACCAGCAGCGGCGAGACCGCCATCAGCGTGCCCGCGCTGATCACGCCCCAGTCCACGCCCGACTCGGGCGCGCCGAAGATGGCGAGCCCCACGGTGAGCGGCCGGGTCTCGATCGAATTCGTGACGATCAGCGGCCAGAGGAAGTTGTTCCAGTGGTAGCTCACCGAGACGAGCCCGTAGGCGAGGTAGGTGGGACGCGCGAGCGGCACATACACGCGCCACAGCACGCCGAGAAACGAGCAGCCCTCGACGCGCGCCGCGTCCTCGAGCTCGCGCGGCACCGTCTTGAAGGTCTGGCGGAGCAGAAATATGCCGAAGGCGCTCGCCATGTACGGCAGGCCGATGCCGAGGAGGGTGTCCACCAGCCCGAGGCGGCTCATGATGCGGTAGTTCTCGACGATCAGCACCTCCGGCATGATCAGCAGCTGCACCAGCACCAGCCCGAAGGCGATGTCGCGGCCCGCGAAGTCGAACCTCGCGAAGGCGTAGCCGGCGAGCGTGCACAGCACGAGCTGCGCGGCGAGGATCATGGTCACCAGCATCACGGTGTTCAGGAAGTGCCGCGGGAACGGCGCGTAGGTCCACGCCTTGGCGAAGTTCGCGAGCGTGAGCGGCGCGAGGGGATCGAAGCGCGTGGCGAACTCGACCGGGTGGAACGCGGCCCAGAAAGCGTAGAGCAGCGGCGAGAGCCACAGCGCCGCAAGCAGCCAGGCCGCGGCGGTCTCCAGCATCGGCGCGCGGCGGCCGGCGGGGCTCACCGGTAGTGCACCCTTCTTTCCACCAGCTGGAACTGGACCAGCGCGAGTCCCGCGAGCAGCACGAGCAGCACCACGGTCAGCGTCGAGGCGTAGGTGGTGTCGAAGAAGCTGAACGCCACCTGGTAGATGTAGTACAGCAGCAGGCTCGATGCGTTATCCGGCCCGCCCTTGGTGAGGATGAACAGGTGATCGACCAGCTTGAAGGAGTTGATGGTGGCGTTCACCATCACGAAGAGCGTCGTGGGCATGAGGAGCGGAAACGTGACGCGGCGGAAGAAGTACCAGCGCGAGGACCCCTCGATCTTCGCGGCCTCCTCCAGCTCCGGCGGCAGCGACTGCAGCGCCGCGAGGTAGAAGATCATGAAGAAGCCGGCCTCCTTCCACACCACCATCACCATGGTGCAGGCGAGCACGGTATTCGGGTCGCCGAGCCAGTTGTGGCTCGGCAGGCCGAACAGCGCGGCGTTGAGCTGGTCGAGCAGCCCGATCTGCGGGGTGTAGAAAAACAGCCACAGGTTCGCCACCGCGATCATCGGCAGCACGGTCGGCGTGAAGTAGGCCATGCGCACCAGCGCGCGCGCCGGCAGCCGGTCGTTCACCCACAGCGCCATCAGCAGGGCGATCGCCATCGAGGTGGGGATGGTGCCGAGCGCGAACCACAAATTGTTGCCCAGCACCTGCCAGAAGATCGGGTCCTCGGCGAGCGAGGCGTAGTTGCCCAAGCCCACGAACCGGGATGGACGCACCATCGTCCCGGTCGAGAACAGGCTGTCGAACAGCGTCGCCGCCGCCGGGTAGTGCGTGAACCCGACGAGCAGGATCGCGGCCGGCGTGAGCAGCAGCCAGCCGTAGACGGCCCGCATCGCGCTAGCGGTAGGGCTTGAGCAGCCGGTCGGCCTCTGCCTGCGCCGCCTTCAGCGCCGCGGCCGGCGTCTTCTGGCCGGTGAGCGCCGCCTGGATCGCGTCGTCGAGGAGCTTCCTCACGCGTCCCGTCTGGAAGGTGGCGAGCTCGGCGGTGGCGTACTTGAACTGGTCGCGCGCCACCACGGCCGGCGGGAACTCGCTGGCGTACGCTTTCAGTTTCGGCGTCTCGTAGGCCTCGGGCCGCACGGCGACGTAGCCGGTGGCCATGCTCCAGTCGGCCGCGCGCTCGGGCGCGGTCATCCACTTGACGAACGTCAGCGAGGCCTTGCGCTCCTCGGGCGTGGTCTTCTTGAACATGTAGAAGTTGCCGCCGCCGGTGGGCGAGCCGCGCTGCTTGGAGGCCGGG
>CAZAEG010000088.1:0-3411 GCA_964484035.1 uncultured Enterobacteriaceae bacterium
AAACCGAATACGCGCCGACGAGCAGCGGCAGCACGAATTCGAACAGCATCCTGACGTTGGCCACCCGGGGTGACCACTCGTAGTACCAGTCGATCGTCGGCAGGTTGGCATGAACCTCGTCGTGCTCGATCTGGTCCTGCAGGGTCCACAACTGGCCCTCGCGCTCCACCGCCGCGAGATAGTCGTAGTAGCGCTTGCGCCAGACGAACAGGTCCGCCACCGCGTACATGGCGAAAGCGACCATGAAGTAGCCCACGACCAGTGCCGTGATGACGAGAAACGACGCCTGCGCGGGGGGCGTGAACTCCAGCCCCAGGGCGGTGATGCGGGTCGGCACCAGGTTGACGTGGGCGATCAGGATCGCGAGCGTGGCCGCGAGCAGCAGGTTGCGCCGCTCGGCGCGCGCGATCGGGCTCAGGGGATCTGCGAGGTAGTCTCTGGGATCGGGCTCGGCCATGGGCTGAATTCTGGCGGAAGAGGCAGGAGTCGAACCCACCCGAGACGTCAGACGCCTCGCTCCGGATTTGAAGTCCGGGCGCCCCACCGGGGACGTTTCTCTTCCAGGGAAAGCTTGCGCGCGCGGCGCAGGTCGCCCGCGCGCCGCGTATAGCCGGCATCGTCCAGGAATTCCAGCACCTCGATGCTGAGATTGCGGCCGAGGCCGCAGCGGTCGCGGAACGTCGCCGCGCCGAATCCCGCGTGCGCCGACTCCTCGTCCAGCGACACGGCGAGCTCGACCAGCCGCTCGACGGTGCCGGGAAGGAAGTAGCGGTTGGGCGCGATACGGTGCACGCGCCCGGCGCGCGCCGCGCGCTGCAGGAATTCGGTCACCGCCTTCGGCTCCATGGCGAGCTGCGCGGCAAGCTCGTGCACGCGCGGCGGCTTCGCGCCGCCGCCTTCGAGCAGCGGCTCGAATCTTTCCCACAGCGCCTCGTCTTGCGCCGACAGCACCGGGCGATGCTGCGGCAAGCGCAGGCACGGGCCTTCGCGCGCAAGGCGTCCCGCGTCGACGAGAAAATCGATCACAGCGACGAGCGGCGCGCCGACCTCCGCGGGGCGCGGGCCGATCGACTCCGGATGCGCAGCGTGCCAATCCCGGACAGCCTGTTCCAGCCGCTCGCATCCGGCGTTCCATTTTTCGCGCCGCATGACGTGGCGCACGCCGCGCACTTCGAACGACACCAGGCCGGGCGCATCGGGACGCAGCGCATGGAACACCTTCTCGAACCACTCCGCATCCACCATCCCGTCGGCGAGGAGCGCAGCGAAGACCTCCTCCGCCCCGAGCCCCGCGATGCTCTCCCTGCGCCCGCGCGCCGGAGGCAGCGAATCCACTACCGCGCCCGCGCCGATCAGCCGCTGCGTGCCGGGGTCGCGCAGCAGCAGCCGGTCGCCGTGCCACGCGCTCACGCCGTGCGCAAAAGCGAGCCGGGCGAAGCGTCCATGGGGTGACACGCGCGCCTGGAGCATCGCGGTGCCGAGGTGCACGCCCACCGCCCTGGGGCGCGCAAGCTGCGCCCCGAACCACGTCACCTCGATGTCGAGGCGCGTCGACACGGGAACCGGCCCGGCGTCGGCGATCACGTCGCCGCGCCCGACTTCCTCCCGCTGCACGCCGTGCAGCGCGAGCGCGCAGCGTTGGCCGGCGACCGCATGCGCCGCCTCGCCGTTATTCGCGCGCAGGCTGCGCACGCGCGCCTTGCGCCCCGCGGGCAGCACCTGCACTTCGCAGCCGGCGGCGATCGCGCCCGCAGCCACGGTGCCGGTGGCTACGAGCCCGAGTCCGTCGATGACGAAGGCGCGATCGACGTGCATGCGAAAGCGCGGTCCCGAAGCGCGCGGCGCAATGTCCTTGGCGATGCTCAGCAGCCGTTCACGCAAGGCGTCCACGCCCTCGCCCGTGGCAGACGAGACCTTCATGATCTCCGTATCCGGGAGAAGCGCGCGCAGCTCCGCTGCGGCCTCGGCCAGGCGCTCCGGCGCCACGCGATCGATCTTGGACAGGACCGCCAGCAGCCGTGGCGCGCCCAGGTGCTCGAGAATCAGGAGGTGCTCGCGCGTCTGCGGCATCGGGCCGTCGTCGGCCGCGACGACGAGCAGCGCGAGATCGATGCCCGGCACGCCCGCGGCCATGTTGCGCACGAAGCGCTCGTGCCCGGGAACGTCGACGAAGGCAATCGGGCCCATGTACGCAAAGCCCAAGTCGATCGACATGCCGCGGCGCTTCTCTTCCGGCAGGCGGTCGGTGTCCACGCCGGTGAGCGCGCGCACGAGCGATGTCTTGCCGTGGTCCACGTGCCCCGCGGTGGCGACGATCACAGCTTGCGCCCCTCGAGCTGGCCCATGAACGCCGCTTCGTCCTCCAGGCAGCGCAAGTCGAGCCACACCGCGTCGTCGTGGATGCGGCCGACCACCGGGATCGGCAGCGTGCGCAGCGCCTTCGCCACCGCCGCCGGCCTCATTGCCGAAGAAGAAATGCGCAGCGCGGTGCTCGGCAACCGGTCGACCGGCAGCGAGCCGCTGCCGACCTGGCTCGCGCATTGCTCGACGCTCACCTGCGCCTTGTCGCCGGCGTAGGCCTGCAGGGCGGGGCGCACGCGCTCGGCCAGCGCCGCGATCTCGGCGGCCGGCCGCGTGAGCAGCCGCAGCGTGGGCAGCCGCTCGCGCAGGCGCTCGGGATCGAGATACAGTCGCAATACCGCCTCGAGCGCCGCGATGCGCCCCTTGTCCAGGCGCAGCGCGCGCTTCATCGGGTTCCGGCGCAGCTTCTGCACCAGCTCGCGCCTGCCGACGACGAGGCCCGCTTGCGGCCCGCCGAGCAGCTTGTCGCCGCTGAAAGTGACGAGGTCCGCGCCCGCCTGCAACGCCTGCATCGGCGTGGGCTCCGCCGGCAGTCCCCAGCGCGCCAGATCGACGAGACTGCCGCTGCCCAGGTCCGTGACGAACGGCAGGCCGCGCGCGTGCGCGAGCTGCGCCAGCTCGCTTTCCACCGGCGCGGCAGTGAAGCCGACCACGGCGTAATTGCTGGTGTGCACCTTGAGGAGCGCCGCGGTATCCGAACCAATGGCCTTTTCGTAGTCCGCGAGATGCGTGCGGTTGGTGGTGCCGACCTCGCGCAGGCGGCAGCCCGCGGCCTCGAGAATCTCGGGGATGCGGAACGAGCCGCCGATTTCGACCAGCTCGCCGCGCGACACAACCACCTCGCGCCCCGCGGCGAGGGTGTTGAGCGCGAGCAGCACCGCGCCCGCGTTGTTGTTGACGGCCGTCGCGGCCTCGGCGCCGCTGACGCGGCACAGGAGCGTCTCGAGGTGCGCGTCGCGCTCGCCGCGCTCGCCCGCCTCGAGGTCGTACTCGAGGTTCGACGGCTCCGCCAGCGCGGCGCTGGCCGCCTCGATCGCCTCGGGCGGCAGC
>CAZAEG010000089.1:0-6041 GCA_964484035.1 uncultured Enterobacteriaceae bacterium
CATCGGCATCGCCGTCTACCCGGGCGACGGCGAGGACGTGGAGACGCTGCTGCGCAACGCCGATTCCGCCATGTACCACGCGAAGCGGGAGGGCCGGAACAATGCCCAGTTCTACGCGCCGGCACTGAACGGCGCCGCGCAGCGCCGGCGGTAGGGTGGGCCAACGGCCCACCTTACGCGCGCGCGGCGATGTTGCGCAGCTCGCGCATCGCCACCGACGCCATCGCCAGGTCGAGGGCTTTGTGCGCGTGCAGGTCGGTGTGCACCTGGCGGAACCGCTCCAGCAGCGCGCGGTTGGCCTCCGCCCACGCCGCGATCGCCTGCCGCGCGTCGCCCTGGGCACCGGCCGCGCGCAGCGCATCGGCCGTCAGCTGGCGCTGCATGCCCGAGAGATCGTCGCGCAGCGCCGCCTTGGCGAGCGCCTGCCAGTGGCTCTCCGCGGGCAGCGCGGCGATGCGCTCGCGCAGCCACGGAAAATCGAGCGTGCCGCCGAGCTCGAAGTACGCCCGGGCCACGCTGCCGACGTCGCGGCCGAGCGCCTCGCCCACCTCGACCAGGTCGAGCGCCGCGGGCAGCGTGTCCAATCCGGCGACGCGCGCGGCGAGCGCCTCCGGCACGCCGGCCTCGCGGTAGCGCGCTCCTGCCTCGTCGTAGGCCTGGCGCGCGCTTGCGGCGAGGGCCTCGGGCAGCAAGGCCTCGAGCGCCTCGACGCCCGGGCGAAAGTACGCGATTGCGCCGGCGACATCGGCCAGGTGCCTGCGGTTGCGCAGCAGCCACAGCGTCGCGCGCACGATCAGGCGCCCCGCGTCGAGCAGCATGGCGCTCTGCACCGGGTCGGGCACCTCGAGCTCGAGCGCCTCGACCTGCTGCCAGAACGCCACCATGCCGTAGGCCTCGCGCGTCACCATGTAGGCGCGCACCACTTCCGCGGTGCCGGCGCCGGTCTCCTCGCGCATGCGGTGCACGAAGGTGCTGCCGACGCGGTTGACCATGCTGTTGGTGACGTGGGTGGCGATGATCTCGCGGCGCAACGGGTGCGCCTGGATGTGGCGCGCGAAGCGCGCGCGCAGCGGCTTCGGGAAGTAGCGCTCGAGCGCCGCGGCGAGGGTCGGCTCGTCCGGGATGTCGCTCGCCAGCAGCTCGTCGTAGACCTGCATCTTGGCGTAGGCGAGGAGCACCGCGCGCTCGGGCGCCGTGAGCCCGAGGCGCGCGGCCTTGCGCTCGGCGAGCTCGTCCTCCGCGGGCAGGAACTCGATGGCGCGGTTCAGGCGCGCGGCGCGCTCCAGCGCGCGGATGAAGCGCGCCTGCTGCTCGAGCAGCTGCGGGGCGACGCGGCCGGCGACCGACAGGCTCTGCGTCTGGAACACGTTGTCGCGCAGCACCAGCGCCGCCACCTCGTCGGTCATCTCGGCGAGCAGGCGGTTCCTCTGCTTGAGCGTGAGCTCGCCCTCGCGCACCGCGGCATCGAGCAGGATCTTGATGTTCACCTCGTGATCGGAGCAGTCGACGCCGGCGGAATTGTCGATGGCGTCGGTGTTGACGCGCCCGCCGGCGAGCGCGTACTCGATGCGCCCGAGCTGGGTGAAGCCGAGGTTGCCGCCCTCGGCGACCACCTTGCAGCGGAGCATCCGGCCGTCGACGCGCAGCGCATCGTTGGCGCGGTCGCCCACCTGGGCGTGGCTCTCGCGGCTCGACTTGACGTAGGTGCCGATGCCGCCGTTGTACAGCAGGTCGACGGGCGCCCTGAGGATCGCGCTCACCAGCTCGGCCGGGGCGAGCGCCTTGGCGTCGATGCCGAGCGCGCGCCGCGCCTCGGCCGAGAGCGCAATCGACTTCGCGCTGCGCGGCCAGACGCCGCCGCCTTTCGAGAGGAGCTTCGCGTCGTAGTCGGCCCAGGAGGAGCGCGGCAGCTGGAACAGGCGCTCGCGCTCGCGGAAGCTCGCCTGCGGATCCGGATCCGGGTCGATGAACACGTGGCGGTGATCGAACGCCGCCAGCAGCCGGATCTGGCGCGAAAGCAGCATGCCGTTGCCGAACACGTCGCCGGACATGTCGCCGACGCCGGCCACGGTGAACGGCTGCGACTGCGTGTCGCGGCCGAGCTCGCGGAAGTGGCGCTTGACCGACTCCCAGGCGCCGCGCGCGGTGATGCCCATCTTCTTGTGGTCGTAGCCGGCCGAGCCGCCCGAGGCGAAGGCGTCGCCCAGCCAGAAACCGTACTCCTGCGCGACGTCGTTGGCGATGTCGGAGAACGTCGCCGTGCCCTTGTCGGCGGCGACCACCAGGTAGGGGTCGTCGCCGTCATGGCGCACCACGTCGCGCGGCGGCACCGGCTTGCCGTCGACCAGATTGTCGGTGACGTCGAGCAGCCCGCGGAGGAAGATCCTGTAGCACTCGATGCCTTCCTGCATCAGCGCCTCGCGATCGAGCGCGGCCGGCGGCTGCTTGAGCACGAAGCCGCCCTTGGAGCCGACCGGCACGATCACCGCGTTCTTCACCATCTGCGCCTTCATCAGGCCGAGCACCTCGGTGCGGAAGTCCTCGCGCCGGTCCGACCAGCGCAAGCCTCCCCGCGCCACCGGGCCGCCGCGCAGATGCACGCCCTCCACGCGCGGCGAGTAGACGAAGATCTCGAACCTCGGCAGCGGCTCGGGCAGCCCCGGCACCTGGCGCGGATCGAACTTGAGCGAGAGGTAGGTCTTGGGCGCGCCGTTCGTGCCCGGCTGGAACGCATTGGTGCGCGTGGTGGCGCGGATCGTGGCGAGAAAGCGCCGCAGGATGCGGTCGTCGTCCAGGCTCGGCACCTGCTCGAGGCCGGCCTCGAGCTCGCGCACGAGGGCCTCCTCGCCGTCCCGCGCGGCGCGCTGCGGGCCGAAGCGCACGTGAAACAGCCGCACCATGCCGCGCGCGAGCGCGGCATGCGCCACCAGCGTCTGCTGCACGTAGGCGAGGCTGAACGTGAACCCGGCCTGGCGCAGATAGCGGCTGTAGGCGCGCAGAATCGCGATCTCGCGCGCCGAGAGCTCGGCGGCGAGCACCAGCTGGTGCAGGCTGTCGGGCTCGGCGCGCCCCGACCACATGGCTTCGAACGCCTCGTGGAACAGCGGCCGGATGCGCTCCAGCGACGGCTCGCCCGCGCCGGGCAGCGCGAGCCCGAAATCGACGATCGAGAAGGCATCGCCGTCCGCGGGCTCGATGCGGTAGGGCCGGTCCTCGAGCACCCGCACGCCGAGGTTCTCCAGGATCGGCAGCGCGTCCGAGAGCGCGATCGGCGCGCCGCAGCGCAGCAGGCGGAAGCGCCACACGCCCGGCTCGGCGGCGGGCGGCCGGTACAGGTTCATGGCGAGCGCGGGCGGTGCGGCGAGCGCGTCCATCATCTCGATGTCGACCAGCGCGGCGCGCACCGCGTGGTCCTCGCGGTAGCCGGCGGGAAACGCCTGGCCGAAGCGCGCGAAGAGGCGATTGCCGCGCTCCTCGCCGAGCTGCGCGACGAGCAACTCGTGCAGCTCGTCCTCCCAGCGCCGGGTCGCGGCGACGATCTTCGCTTCGAGCGCGCGCACGTCGACCGCGGGCACGGTGCCCGGCCGCGTGCGGATCAGCATGAAGATGCGCGCCAGCAGCGACTCCGACAGGCTCACGTTGAACTCCGCCGCCGTGCCGTTGAAGGCTTCGGCGAGGATGCGTTGGAACTTCTGGCGCTGCTCGGTGCTGTACTTGTCGCGCGGCACGTACACCAGGCAGGTGATGTGGCGGCCGTAGGCGTCGCGGCGCACGAGCAGGCGCGTCCTCTGGCGCTCGCCGAGCTGCAGGATGGCGATGGCGTGCGCGTAGAGCTCGTCGGTTTCGATCTGCAGCAGCTCGTCGCGCGGGTAGTCCTCGAGGATGGAGGCGAGCGCCTTGCCGTTGTGGCTCCCGGGCAGGAAGCCGGCGCGCGCCTGCACCTCGGCCACCTTGCGGCGCACGACCGGGATCTCGGCGAGGTTCGCCCGGTAGACGGTGTGCGTGTACAGGCCGAGGATTCGGCGCTCGCCGATGACGCGGCCCTGCGCATCGAAGCGCTTCACGCCGACGTAGTCGAGATAGCCGGGCCGGTGCACGGTGGCGCGCGTGTTGGCCTTCGACAGCACGAGGATCTCCGGCGCGCGCGCCCGCGCGCGCGTCTCCGGGGGCAGGGTGGCGAAGCTCGTCGACACGGTCGTGCCCGCGCGCTCGCGCAGGATGCCCAGCCCCGAGCCGCGCACGATGCGCAGCACGTCCTCGCCGTTCTCGCTCAGCAGCCCGTAGTCGCGGTAGCCGAGCAGCGTCATGTTGTTGTCGAGCAGCCAGGCGAGGAAGGCGTGCGCCTCGCGCGCCGCCCCGGCATCGAGCGGCGGCCCGGCCGCGCCGAGCTCCTCGATCAGCTCGCGCAGGCGCTGCTGCATCGGCTTCCAGTCGGCGACCGCGGCGGCCACGTCGGCGAGCACGCGCGCGAGGCCCTGCTCGATCTCCTGCAGGCGCGCCGGGTCGGTCTGGCGGTCGATTTCGAGGCAGATGAAGGATTCGAGCCGGCCGTCGCCGGCCTCCGCGGAAGGCGCGATGCCCGTCAGGGTGCCCTTGGCGTCGCGCGAGGCGCGCAGCACCGGGTGGATCGCCAGGTGCAGGGCCAGGCCCTGGCGGTTGATCTCCATGGTGCTCGAGTCCACCAGGAACGGCATGTCGTCGCCGACGATCTGCACCACCGTATGCGTGCTCTGCCAGCCGTGCTCCGCGAGCTTCGGGTTGAACACCCGCACGCGCGCCGCGCCGCCGGCGTGGCGGCGGCCGAAGTCGAGGTGCGCGAGCGCCACGCCGGCGCGGTCGCCCGGATCGCGCGCGGCGAGCTCCTGCGCGTCAGCGCCGCCGTAGTACAGCTGCACGAAGCGCTCCGCGAGCCCGGCCTGCCCCTGCTCGCCGCTCCTGACTGCCCGCATGCGCCGAAGTATATGCCCGGCGCCTAGCCCGGGCTGCGCGCGCGACGCATCGCCATGCCCAGCACCAGCGCCGTGGCGGTGATGCCGAGGATCCACAACGACGGCGTGCGCTCCAGGAAAATGCCGAACGAGCCGCGCGAGATGGCGAGCGTCTGGCGCAGCGACTGCTCGGCGAGCGGCCCGAGCACCAGCGCCAGCACCAGGGCCGCCGGCGAGAAGCCGTGCAGCTTCATGAAGAAGCCGGCGAGGCCGGCGCCGAACATGAGCCAGGTCTCGATGACGCTGCCGTTCACGCTGTAGGTGCCGATGGTGCAGACCAGGATCACCGCCGGCGCGAGGATGCGGTAGGGCAGCTTGATCATCTGCACGAACAGCGGAATCGCGAACACGTTGAGCGCAAGGAGCGCCATGTTGCCGAGGTACATGCTGGCGATCAGGCCCCAGGCGAACTCGGGCTTCTGCGCCATCAGCAGCGGCCCCGGCGTCAGCCCCCACAGGATGAACGCGGCGAGCAGCACGGCGGTCGCGGCCGAGCCGGGAATGCCGAGCGTGAGCAGGGGCACCATCGCGCCCGAAGACGCGGCGTTGTTCGCGGCCTCGGGGCCGACGAGCCCCGCCATCGCGCCCTTGCCGAACTTCTCCGGCGTGCGCGACACTGACTTCTCGAGCGAGTAGGACATGAGCGAGGCGACCGTCGCGCCGGCCCCCGGCAGGACACCGACCACGAAACCGAGGAGCGAGCCGCGCGCGAGCGCCCAGCGCGTCTGCACGTAGTCGCGCAGTTCCGGCCAGAAGCGCTTCTCCTTGTGCAGCTGCACGATGCCGCCCGTGCCCGAGACGTGCAGCCCGTTGTAGAACGCGTAGTAGAGCTCGCCGAGGCCGAACAGGCCGATGGCGATCGGGATGAAGTCGATGCCGCCGATCATCTCCGCCGAGCCGAAGGTGAAGCGACTGTTGCCGGTCTCCAGGTCGACGCCGACGGTGCCCAGCGCCAGGCCGACGAGCGCGGAGACGAGGCCCAGGCGCCAATTGCCGCCAATCATGACGACGAGCGTCGACAGGCCCATGACGACGAGCAGGAAGAACTCCGGC
>CAZAEG010000090.1:0-5730 GCA_964484035.1 uncultured Enterobacteriaceae bacterium
CATCATGCCGGGATTGGGCGCGATGATGCGCGTGACGTACGGGTCGAGGCGCTTGGCGATGCCGGGCGCGAGCGCGACGCTGGTCTGCCCGGTCTCCTCCGGATCGCTCCAGTGGATCTCGAAGTACTGCGGGTCGCGCCGACGGAAAAGCGCCGCCGCGCCGTCGGGCCCGAGCGCCCAGCAGGCGCGGTTGGTCTCGACTTCGGTGTCGCGCGCATGCTCGAGCGCGTCTTTGGCGCGCGCGAAGCGCACCAGGTCGGCGAGCGTGTTCTTGGTCGCGAACACGAGCTGGATTTCGCCGCGCGCCTCGCGCTCGATCGCATCGAGCGGGCGCAGCCACGCGCTCGCCACGAGCTCGGTACCGTCGTGCGCGCCGGCCTGCGCCTCGGGAGCCAGGGCGAGGAAGAAACGCGTGTCGAAGCGGCGCGCGCGTCCCGGCGCGGTGACCCAGTGGCCGAAATAGGCGAGCTCGTGGGCGCGCAGCAGCAGCCGCTCCTTCTCCAGGAAGTCGTGAAAGGCGAGCTTGCCGGCGTGCAGCAGCCCGCGGTAGGGCGCGAGCGCGGCGGCGCGCGCCGCGTCGACCGGGCGGCCGTCCTCGCCCTCGGCGAGGAGGATGCCGGCCTCCTCGAAGCATTCACGCATCGCCGCCACCCAGAAAGCGAGGCCGCCCGCGTCCAGGCCGAGGCGCGCGCTCGCCTCGGCGTCGCTCAGGCCGGCGACGCGGCGCAGCACGCGCGTGTCGCGATCGGCCTTGTCGAGCGCGCCGCCGGGGAACACGTGCGCGCCGCCGAGAAACGCCGCGGCCTGCGTGCGCTGCAGGAGGAACGCCTCGGGCCCGAGGCTGCCGTCGCGCAGCAGGAGCAGCGTCGCCGCGGGGCGGGGGACGAGCTTGTCCGCCATGCGCGCGCTCAGGCGCTCCGACCGGCGCGGTCCTTGTCGTTCTGCGCCTTGATCATCTCGCGCGCCTTCTGCCAGTCGGCGTCGCTCATCCTGTCGAGCTCGGTGAAGTAGGCGCCCGTGGCGAGATAACCCGCGCCGTCAAGGGCGATGGTCTCGCCGGTGAGCCATTCGCAGCCGTCGGCCATGAGGAAGGCGGCGAGGTTGCGCAGCTCGGACATCTCGCCGACGCGGCGCATGGGGTTCACCCGGGTCGACTCGCCGAAGCTCGATCCGGGACGCAGGCGCTTGGTGGCGCCCTCGGTGGGGAAGGGCCCCGGCGCGATGGCGTTCAGGCGGATGCCGTGCCTGCCCCATTCGACGGCGAGCGATTTCGTCATGATGTGCAGCCCCGCCTTCGACATCGCCGAGGGCACGACGTAGGGCGAGCCGGTCCACACCCACGTGACGAGGATCGACACCACCGAGCCCTTGTGCCCGCCCTCGATCCAGCGTTTTCCCACCGAGTGGGTGACGTAGAAGCTGCCGTGGAAGACGGTGTTGGCGATGGCGTTGAAGCCGTTCGGCGTCAGGTCCTTGGTCGGGCTGATGAAGTTGCCGGCGGCGTTGTTGACGAGCCCCGTGAGCGGGCCGGAATCGTCCCAGATGCGCTGCACCATCGCATCGACCGCGGCGTAGTCGCGGATGTCGACGGCGTGCGTGCGCACGCTGCCGCCGTGCTTCGCGCTGAGCTCCTTGGCGGTCTGCTCGAGCACGCCCGCGCGCCGGCCCGCGATCCACAGGCCGGCGCCGAGCGCAAGGTACTGGGCGGCGATCTCTCTGCCGAGGCCGGTGCCGCCGCCCGTGATGAGGATGTTCTTGCCCTTCAGTAGCCCGTCCCTAAACATTCGCGCTCCTTGGCCCGCGGTGCGCGTATTGTAGGCGCGCTTCGCAGCCAGGCCGCGAGCTGCGCCAGCAGGGCATGCATGACTGCGGAGCGCTCGCGGCTGGCCGCGGCGCGCGTTGCAGCGATATCCCAATTGTCCATGTCAGTCTCCCAGGGTCAGGCGAGCGCCACCGAGGCGTCGCCGAATGCGTGCACGAGGGCCAGCCCCTTGCGGCTCAGCCGGTAGCAGTGGCCGGCTTCGAGGACCACGTCCTCGGGGACGTTCTCCTCGGTGATCCAGACCGCGCCCTCGCTGCAGCAGATCGTGCTGCCCAGCGCGTCGATCACCCGCAGCGTCTGCCCGCGGGCGAGGCGCAGAGCGCCGGGTTCCAGTTCGAGTTTCATGCTGCGCCTCCTTGTGTTTGGCATGCGCATAGTGCATCCTTCAAGGCAAGGGCTCAAAAGGTAAGAAGTCAGGCGATGCATGACTAATGGGAATGCGAGATTGCCGTCCCTCGACCTGCTGCGGGGCTTCGAGGCGGCGGCGCGGCTGCTGTCCTTCACGCGCGCCGGCGAGGAGCTCCGCCTCACGCAGTCCGCGGTGAGCCGGCAGATGCAGGAGCTCGAAGGCCAGCTCGGGGTCAAGCTCTTCGAGCGCCGCCATCGCGCGCTGGCGCTGACGGATGCGGGGCAGCAGTTCTACCCGGCCGCGGCCCAGGTGCTCGCCACCATGCGCGCCGCGACCGACCGGCTGCGGGCGCAGGCCGGGCGCGGCACGCTGTCGGTCACCACGACGCATTCTTTCGCCGCGCTCTGGCTCATCCCGCGCCTCGCGGGCTTCACGCGCGCGCACGCGGGCATCGACGTGCGCATCTGCGCCGACACGCGCGTGCAGGACCTGGCGCGCGACGGGCTGGACGTCGCCATCCGCCACGGACCGGCCAGCCTCGCGGGCGCGAACGCCGAGCGGCTGTTCGGCGAGCGCGTCTTCCCCGTGTGCAGCCCGAAGCTGCTGAAGGACGCGCGCCGGCCGCTCAAGGAGCCCGCCGACCTGCGCCACCACGTGCTGCTGCAGTACGACGATCCCGACGCGCGCCACCCGTGGCTGCACTGGCGCAGCTGGCTCGAGGTCGAGCGCCTCGCCGAGCTCAAGCCCGCGGGCCGCCTCTCCTTTTCGGGCTACGAGCAGATCATCGGCGCGGCGATCGCCGGGCACGGGGTCGCGCTCGGGCGCAGCCCGCTGCTCAACGACGCGCTGGCGGCGGGCGAGCTGGTGGCGCCCTTCAAGCGCACGGCAGATCCGGCGCGCGCCTACTACGCGGTGGTGTCGCCGAACGCGCAGGGGCGCCCGGAGGTCGCCGCGTTCGTCGCCTGGCTGAAGCGCGAGGCGGCTAGCGCAGGCTCGCGGACGAAAGCCGCCTGACGCCCGCCTTGTCCATTGCCTTCCAGGCGGCGTCCAGCGAGCCGTCCGTGTCGATCGCGCGGCAGGCGTCCTCGATCACCGCGGCCTGGAAGCCGAAGCGGCGCGCGTCGAGCGCCGTCCACGCGACGCAGAAGTCGGTGGCGAGCCCAGCGCAGAGCACGCGCTTCACGCCGCGCGACTTCAGATAGCCGTCGAGGCCCGTCTTCGTCCTGCGGTCGGCCTCGAGGAAGGCCGAATAGCTGTCGACCTTGCGGTGGTGGCCCTTGCGAATGACCGCTTGTGCGTGCGGGAGGTCGAGCGCGGCCGCGAACGCGGCGCCGGCCGAGCCCTGCACGCAGTGATCCGGCCACAGGATCTGCTCGCCGTAGGGCAGCCGTATCGTCTGCATGGGCCGCTTGCCGGGATGGCTGGAGGCGAAGGACGCGTGCCCCGCGGGATGCCAGTCCTGGGTCAGCACGACCACGGCGAACTGCGCGCCGATGCGGTTGACGAGCGGCAGGATCTCGCCGCCGCGCGCCACGGCGAGCGCGCCGCCCGGCAGGAAGTCGTTCTGCACGTCGACGACCAGGAGCGCGTCGCTCGCGCGCCGCATGTCAGAGCGTGAGCACCAGCTTGCCGATGTGCGCGCTCGTTTCCATCAGCCGGTGAGCCTCGGCGGCCTCGGCGAGCGCGAAGGTCCTGTAGATCACCGGCTTGATCTTCCCGGCCTCGATCAGGGGCCAGATGCGCTCGCGCAGGCGCGCGGCGATGGCGCCCTTGAAGGCCACCGGCCGCGGGCGCAGCGTCGAGCCGGTCAACGTGAGGCGCCGGCGCATCAGCTCGTTCACGTCGAGCCCGGTCTTCGCGCCGCGCAGAAAGGCGATGAATACGAGCCGCCCCTCGTCGGCCAGCGCCTTCAGCTCGAGCGGCACGAAATCGCCTGCGGCCATGTCGAGGATCACGTCCACGCCCTTGCCGCCGGTCGCCGACCTGACGCCGGCGGCGAAATCCTGAGTCTTGTAGTTGAAGGCCTGCGCGGCGCCGAGCTTCACGCAGGCCGCGCATTTCTCGTCCGAGCCGGCGGTCGCGAACACGCGGTTGCCGGTTGCCGCGGCCATCTGGATCGCGGTCACGCCGATGCCCGACGTGCCCCCGTGCACGAGGAGTGATTCGCCGGGCGCGAGCCGGCCGCGGTCGTACACGTTCGACCAGACGGTGAAGAAAGTCTCCGGCAGCGAGGCCGCTTCGCTCATCGACAGGCCCTTGGGCAGCGGCAGCGCCTGCACTTCGGGCGCGACGCAGTACTCGGCGTAGCCGCCGCCGTGCGTCAGCGCACAAACCTTGTCGCCGGGTTTCCACATCGTCACCGCTGCGCCGCAGGCGGCGACCTCGCCGGCGATCTCGAGCCCAGGCAGGTCCGAGGCGTCGGGCGGCACCGGATAGAGTCCCTGGCGCTGCAGCACATCGGGGCGATTCACGCCCGCGGCAGCGACCTTGACCAGAATTTCGTGCGGCTTCGGTTCGGGACGCGGACGCTCGGCGGGACGCAACACTTCGGGCCCGCCGGGCTTCTCGATCTGGATGACGCGCATGACGGCGTGCATCTTAACGCAAGGGTGCTGCTGCTCTATGATTCGGCACTCCCCATGACGCGCGCGCTCGCCCTGCTGGCAGTTCTTATCTTCGCGTCCGCGCAGGCGCGCGAGCCGGCACCGCTGCCGGGCGCCGAGGGACGCGTGACGCTCGGCATGCACGTGCGAGTGCTCGAAGACCCGGCGGGCAGGCTCGAGCTCGAGGACGTGCGCGAGCCGGCGCATGCCGGGCGCTTCGCACCGGCGGACGCGGACCCGATCAACTTCGGCTACACGCGCTCGGCCTGGTGGCTGCGTTTCTCGCTGCCCGGCGGCGCGCCGCCGGGCGAGGAACTGCTGCTCGAGATCGCGTTTCCGAGCATCGACCGCATCGAGTTCCACGTCCCCGAGGCGCAGCCCGGCGGCGAGACGCGCTACTGGGCGCACGTGGCCGGCGACGCGTTTCCCTGGGGCGCGCGCGAAGTGCGCCACCGCAACCACGTGTTCCGCTTTGCGGCGCCGATGACGGCGGGCGAGCACACCTACTACGTGCGCGCCGTGTCGCAAGGTGTGCTGACCATGCCCCTCACCTTGTGGCGGCCGGATGCCTTTGCCGTGCACGACCGCAACACGCAGCTGGTGCTCGGCCTGTTCTACGGGCTGGCGCTGGCGCTCGTGCTGTACAACCTGATGCTGCTGTTCGCGGTGCGGGATCGCGTCTACCTGTACTACGTGCTGTATGCCGCCGCCTTCTGCACCTACCTCTTCAGCTTCGACGGCCTGGGTTTCCAGTACCTGTGGCCGCAGAGCGTGTGGGCCGCAAACCACGTGCTCGCGCTCGCGCTGTCGCTCACCCTGATGTTCGGCGCGCAGTTCTCGCGCACCTTCCTCGACATGCGGCGCATGGCGCCGCGCGCCGACGCGGCGATGCTCGCGGTGGTCGCCGCGGGCGGCGCGCTCGCCGTGTTCTCGGGCACCGGCTGGGTGCTCGACTA
>CAZAEG010000091.1:0-3563 GCA_964484035.1 uncultured Enterobacteriaceae bacterium
CCGCCCGACGCGCTCAATGCCGCAGCGCAAACCAGACCGCGGTGACGCAGAGCGTGGCGAGCGCGACCGGCACGCCGGTGCGCGCGTGGGTGCGCCAGTCGATGGCGATGCCGCGACGCCGCGCGGCGTCGACGACGATGATGTTGGCGATCGAGCCCACGATCAGCAGGTTGCCGGCGAGCGTGCTCACCAGCGCGAGCATCGGCCCGGAGAACGGTTCGGTCGCCGCCGGCAGCAGCAGCATCACGGCGGGGACGTTGGAGACCACGTTGGACAGCACGAGCGTGACCAGGAACAGCGGCCCGGTTTCGGTGAGCGGCACGCCCGCCGCGCCCAGCCAGGCCAGGGCGTGCGCCGCGAGCCCGGTGTGCGCCAGGGCGTGGTTCACGACGAACAGGCCGATGAACAGGATGAGCAGCTCCCAGTCCACGAGGCCCAGCATCTTGTGCGAATGCAGCCTGCGGCTCATCAGCAGCAGCCCGGCGCCGGCTAGCGCCGCCACTTCGCGCGGCACGTCGGAGAGCAGGAACGCGCCGACGAGCGCGCCGGCGACGCCCAGGCCCTTCGCGGTCTGCCAGCGGTCGTATACCGCGTAGTCCTGCCGCCGCTCGGGGGGCGGATCGTCGAGGACCGTGCGCCAGCGGCCGCGCGTCTGCCAGGCGAGGATGCCCCAGGTGGCGGCCAGGCCGAGCAGCACCGGCACGATGGCCTCGAGGAAATAGCCCGCAAAGGACAGCTCGAGCACCTGGCCGATGAGCATGTTCTGCGGGTTGCCGATCAGCGTCGCCGCCGAGCCGACGTTGGCGGCGCAGGCAAGGCCGAGGAGATAGGGTACGGGGTCCAGGCGCCGCGCCAGGCAGGCGTCGGCCAGCACCGGCGCCATCGCGAGGCAGATGACGTCGTTGCTGAACACCGCCGAGAGCGTGCCGACCACGGCGATCACCAGGGCGAGCAGCGCCGGCGGCGATACCCGCACGTCGGCGAGGTCGAGCGTCACCCGCGTGTAGAAGCCGCCGAGGCGCATCTGCGCCGAGATCACCATGAAGGAGAACAGCAGCAGCAGCGTCGGCAGGTGGATGGAGCGCGCCGCCTGCTCTGGCGTGAGCGCGCCGAGCGCGACGAGGGCGATGGCGCCCAGCAGCGCCACGCCGGTGCGGTCGAGCTGCAGGAGCGGCAGTCCGCCGAGGATCATCCCCAGATAGACCACGCCGAAGACCACGAGGACGGTCGTGGTCACGGCGGCGCGCTCAGGCCAGCGACTTGCCGGCGATCTCGGCGACGTCGCGCGACAGTCCGGCGGCGTCGCGGATGCGCTCGAGCTGGCGGCGCGCGAGCGCCTGGCGCGTCGCGTCGAACCGGCGCCAGCGGTCGAACCCGCGCGCCATGCGCGCCGCCACCTGCGGATTGAGGCGGTCGAGCTCGAGCACGCGCTCGGCGAGGAACGCGTAGCCCGCGCCGTCGGCGGCATGGAAGCGCACGTGGTTCGCGGCAAAGGCGCGCACCAGCGCGTAGACCTTGTTCGGTACCTTGATGTCGAAGGCCGGATGGCCCAGGAGCTGGTGCACGCGCGCGAGCGTCCCGGGCAGGCGCGACGTCGCCTGCACCGTGAGCCACTTGTCCACGACCAGCGGCTCGTTCTGCCACTTGTCGTAAAACGCCCGCAGCGCCGGCTCGCGCTCCGGGCAGTCGGCGTTGGCGAGGCAGGCGAGCGCGCCGAGCGCGTCGGTCATGTTGTCGGCGCGGCGAAACTGCCCGTCGGCGAGCGGCGTGAGGCCGAGCTCCACCAGGTAGCCGAGGCAGAGGTTGCGCAGCGCGCGCCGGCCGATCGAGGCCGGTTCGGGGGAGTAGGGGCCGGCGGCCTCGAGCGCCCGGTAGGTCGCGGTGAGCTCGGGCTGCAGCGCCTTGGCGAGATTGCGGCGCAACGCGTTCCTCGCCGCGTGCAGCGCATCCGGGTCCACTACCTCGAGCTGCTCGGCGAGAAAGGTCTCCGAGGGCAGCGCCAGCGCCTCGGCGGCGAAGGCGGGGTCCTTCTCCGCCAGCACGCGCCGCGCCGCGTCGAGGAACGCGGCGGAAGGCTCGCCCTTGCGCTTGAGGATGGTTTCGGCGGCGAGCCGCTGCCCGGCCTCCCAGCGGTTGAACGGATCGTCGTCGTGCGCCATCAGGTGCAGCAGGTCCGCCTCGGTGTAGGGGTAGTTGAGGATCACCGGCGCCGAGAACCCGCGCAGCAGCGACGGCACGGGCTTCGCCGGCGCCGCGAATTCGAAGGTCTCCTCGGCGCGCTTCACCGACAGCACGCGTTCGTGCGGTCCGATTCTCACCGCGAGCGGGATGTGGAACGGCGGGCTCATCGACTGCTTCACGCGCAGCAGGAACTTGCCGTCCTGGTGCTCCCCCGCGCAGTCGAGCACCGGCGTGCCGGCGACGTCGTACCAGCGCCGGAACTGCGAGAGGTCGACGCCGGAAGCGTCCTGCATCGCCTGCACGAAGTCGTCGCAGGTCACGGCCTGCCCGTCGTGGCGCTGGAAGTAGAGCCGCATGCCGGCCTGGAACTTCTCCTCGCCGAGCAGCGTATGCTGCATGCGCACCACTTCCGCGCCTTTTTCGTACACCGTCATGGTGTAGAAGTTGCGGATCTCCATGTAGGACTGCGGGCGCACCGGGTGCTGCATCGGCCCCGCGTCCTCGGGAAACTGCCCGGCGCGCAGCACGCGCACGTTCTGGATGCGCTCCACGGCGCGCGAGTACTGGTCCGAGCTGTACTCCTGGTCGCGGAACACGGTGAGGCCTTCCTTCAGCGACAGCTGGAACCAGTCGCGGCAGGTGACGCGGTCGCCGGTCCAGTTGTGGAAGTACTCGTGCGCCACCACCGCGTCGATCGCCTGGTAGTCGGCGTCGGTGGCGGTGTCGGGGCGCGCCAGCACGTAGCGCGTGTTGAAGATGTTGAGGCCCTTGTTCTCCATGGCGCCGGAGTTGAAGTCGCCCACCGCCACGATCTTGTACTGCTCGAGGTCGAGCTCGAGGCCGAAGCGCGCCTCGTCCCACTGCATCGCGCGCTTGAGGCACTGCATCGCCCAGCCCGCCTGGTCGAGCTTGCCGGGCTCCACGTACACCGAGAGCTGCGCGTTCCTGCCGGAGCGGGTGGTGAAGCTGTCCTTCAGTTCCTCCAGGTTCGCGGCCACCAGCGCGAAGAGGTAGGAGGGCTTGAGGAACGGATCGTCGAATCTTGCCCAGTGGCGCCCGTCCGGCTCGTCGCCCGCGCCGATGCAATTGCCGTTGGACAGCAGCACAGGGTATTTCGCCTTGTCGGCGTGCACCGTGACGAGAAAGCGCGCCATGTTGTCCGGGCGGTCCACGAACCAGGTGATGCGGCGGAATCCCTGCGCCTCGCATTGCGTGACGAAGCCTTGCTTGGTGGCGTAGAGGCCCTCGAGCGTGGTGTTCTTCTGCGGCACGATGCGCGTCACCGTCTCCAGCGTGAAGGCGTCGGGGACGTCGTGCACCGCAAGCTTGTCGGGCGTCACGTCGTGGCGCGGCGCCTTGCCGTCGAGCGTGACCGAAACGAG
>CAZAEG010000092.1:0-2857 GCA_964484035.1 uncultured Enterobacteriaceae bacterium
CATCAGGCGCTCGGGGAGCCTGGCCCTGGCGAGCTCGCCGCAGGCCGCGGCCACGCTCTCGGCGTCGTAGTTGGGGCTCTTCCCGCCGCGCAGGATGATGTGGCAGTCGTCGTTGCCGCGCGTCTGCACGATCGCCACCTGGCCGGTCTTGTGCACCGAGAGGAAGTGGTGCTTCTGCCCGGCGGCGAGGATCGCGTCCACGGCGATCTTCACGTTGCCGTCGGTGCCGTTCTTGAAGCCGACCGGGGCCGACAGGCCCGAGGCGAGCTCGCGGTGCACCTGCGATTCGGTGGTGCGCGCCCCGATCGCCCCCCAGCTGACCAGATCGCCCAGGTACTGCGGCGAGATCACGTCGAGAAACTCGCAGCCCGCGGGCACGCCCGACTGGTTGATGCGCACCAGCAGGTCGCGCGCGATGCGCAGGCCCTCGTTTATGCGGAAGCTGCCGTCGAGGTACGGATCGTTGATCAACCCTTTCCAGCCCACGGTGGTGCGCGGCTTCTCGAAGTACACGCGCATCAGCAGCTCGAGCTCGCCCTCGTGCAGGCGGCGCTCGGCGGCGAGGCGCCCGGCGTACTCGAGCGCGGCCTTGGGGTCGTGGATCGAGCACGGCCCCATCACCACCAGCAGCCGGTCGGACTTGCCATGCAGGATGTCGCGCACCTTGCGGCGCGTCTGCGTAATCAGCGCCTCCACCGGCGTGCCCTGGATCGGGAAGAAGCGGATCAGGTGCTCCGGCGGCGGCAGCGGGACGATGTTCTCGATGCGCTCGTCGTCGGTGAGCGAGGTCTTGTCCGCGGGGACGGAGCCGAGGAAGGAGTCGAGGGGCGTAGTCATGGTCGGGGTCTCGGGAATAAAAAAACCGCCAGGCATCTCTGCTCTGGCGGTTTCTCGGGTTCGCGGGTCGCGCGGCTAGCCGATCTCCTCCGCCAGAGGGCGCGGAAAGGTGAAGAAGAAGCCGAACGTCCAGCGGGTCATGGGCCGGGATTGAAGCATGGGTGACGTAAATTGTCCACTTGCGGCGGAAACTGGCAGTCCAGCCCCTCGACTGCCAGAAACCTGGCGCAAGACTTGCTACGCTATGGTGAGAATAAAAGGAGGCTCACATGACGGCAAGTGTGGCTATTCCGATCGCGGGCTTCAAGGACGTCTACGACGTTCCCGCCGTGGAGAAGGCGCTGCACGAGCTGCCTGCCAGCGCCAACGAGGCGCTGCGCGCGCTCTACGACAAGATGCTGCGCATGGGCGGGCAGCGCTTCACCGTCAAGCCCTCGGCGATGCCGCCGATGGACGAGCTTATCGACGAGCTGCCCAATTTCGGCCAGGTGCTCGAGGACATCCGCAAGCAGCTGGCGCTGTGCATGGACTCCGAGGATGCGGTCGAGCTCCCGCCGATGCTGCTGCTCGGCGCCCCGGGCATCGGCAAGACGCACTTCGCACGGCGCATCGCGCAGCTCCTGGGCACCGGCTTCGGCTTCGTGCCGATGAGCTCGCTCACCGCCGGCTGGATCCTCGGCGGCGCCTCCTCGCAGTGGAAGAATGCCAAGCCCGGCAAGGTGTTCGAGACGTTCCTGAACGGCGAGTACGCCAACCCGGTGATGGTCGTCGACGAGCTCGACAAGGCGAGCGCGCAAGGGCAGTACGACCCGCTCGGCGCGCTCTACGCGCTGCTCGAAGTCGGCACCGCCATGCGCTTCGTCGACGAGTTCGCCGAGATCCCGATCGACGCCTCGGGCGCGGTGTGGTTCGCCACCGCCAACGACGCTTCGCGCATTCCCGAGCCGATTCTGAACCGCATGCACGTCTACGAGATCGAGGCGCCCGCCGCCGAGGGCGCGGCGCGCATCGCGCTCGCCATCTACCGCGAGATCCGCGGCGCGCACGACTGGGGCAAGCGCTTTCCGCAGGCGCCGGCGGCGGCGGTCACGGAGAAGCTCGCGGCGCTCTCGCCGCGCGAGATGCGCCGCGCCGTGCTCGCCGCCTTTGGCAACGCCAAGATCGCCGGCCGCGCCGAGCTCAGGCCCGAGGACGTGCACGATGCGCGCGGCCCGCGCCGGCGCATCGGCTTCTAGCAGGCGAACGCCTTCGTCCAGGCGTGTCCGGTGGCGCGGTAGAACGCCACGGTGCTGGCGTAGGCCGACTTGCGGCGCGCGCCTTGCGCCATCCTGCGGAACGCGGCGCTGACGCGCGAGCGCAGCTGCCGGGTGCTGGTGATCGATTGCATGGCCATCTCCTTGTGTGAATGACGGGGGAGATGCTAGGCAGCACGCGTAACGGCCCGACTGCGCCTTGTGCCGCCTGTGTTGCCCGTTTGTTTCTAGGTGTACGCGAGCAGCCGCCCGCAGGCGATCACCGACACCCACAGTGCGAGCGACAGGCCCGCGGCGAGGCGCGCCGCCGGCGGCGGCATGCGCTCCACGTCCCAGTGCGCCGCGCCGCGGTACACGCCCGCGTGGAACACCGCCGCGTTCACGCCGGCGGCGAGGATCAGGCTCAGCTTGAGGACGAACACGTCGCTCTGGATGAAGTCGCCCGCGTGCGCCACGAACATCATCAGGCCGCTCGGCACGATGAGCAGGAACGCGCCCGCGCTCCACGGCAGGATGTGCGCGGCGAGCCGCCTGACCGGAACCGAGCGCGACAGCCCGAGCAGGCGCAGATCGAGCATGGCGATCGAGCCGACCAGCAGCGCGATGCCCGCGAGGTGCACGATCTCCACGATCGGGTAGAGCCACAGCCACTGGCGCATGGCCACGGCGAGGGCGCTCATTTCGATGGCGCCCATCGGGCTCACGGCCTACCTCAGTTCAATGGTCTTGCCGCCGATCGTGATGCGCTCGGCGCGCATCTCCTCGGG
>CAZAEG010000093.1:0-3605 GCA_964484035.1 uncultured Enterobacteriaceae bacterium
GGCGTCCTGCGCCTGGGCGCGTTCGCGCTGCAGCCGGCGCCGGTGCAGGCGAGCTGGCTCGGCTATCTGGGCAGCACCGGGCTGACGCGCATGCAGTACCGGCTCACCGACGCGCGCGCCGACCCGCCGGGACTCGCGGACCGCCTGCACACCGAGGCGCTCGTGCGCCTGCCGCACAGCCTGTGGTGCTACCGGCCGGCGCACGCCGCGGCGCACGCGGCCGAGCCGCCTGGCGCGGCCCACGGCTTCGTCACCTTCGGCTCGTTCAACCACGCCCCCAAGCTCTCGCCGGGCGCGCGCCGGCTGTGGGCCGAGATCCTGCGCCGCGCGCCGCGCGCGCGCCTGCGGGTGGTGGGCGTGCCCGAGGGCAGCGCGCGCCGCGACCTGCTGCGGGAATTCGCCGCCGCGGGCGTGGACGGCGCGCGCATCACGGTGCTGCCGCGCGTGCCGTTCGCCGAGTACGTGCGCCAGTTCGACGCCGTGGACCTGGCGTTCGATTCCCTGCCCTACGGGGGCGGCACGACGACCTTCGACGCCCTGTGGATGGGGGTGCCGGTCCTGGCGCTCACGGGCGAGCGCTCGGTGCAGCGCAGCGCCGCCAGCATCCTCGGCGCGCTCGGGCTCGACGACTGGGTCGCCGCGACGGCCGAGGAGTACGTGCGCCGGGCGCTCGAGCATGCGGCCGACGGCGCGCGGCTCGCCGAGCTGCGCCGCACGCTGCGCGCGCGGCTGCGCGCCTCGCCGCTCATGGACGAGGCGGGCTTCGCGCGCTGCATGGAAGACGCCTACCGGACGATGTGGCGCGCGTGGTGCGAGCGGCGCCTCGCGTAGAATGGCGCCTGCCAAAACCGCCGGGGCATTCATGTTCGGAAACTGGTTCAACACCCAGGACGTCGACGCAGTCGCCGACGCCATCGTCGCCGACCTCGTCAAGCGCCTGCCGCCGGCGCCGGGCCCGCACACGCGCAAGACCGCCGACCGGCTGCGCAAGACCCACGACGTGATCTTCGCGCGCCTGGAGCAGTTCGCCGGCTCGCGCAAGCTCAACATCTACAAGAAAGCGCGCCTCGGCAACCGCGTGCGCTGGGCGCTGCGCGAAGCGGGCTACGCGCCGGAGTTCACCGATGCGCTCAGCTACGAGCTGGTGACGGTGGCGACGCTCGCGTCGCGGCGCGCGGGCAAGACGAGCGGCTGACGCCGCCGATGCTCGCCTGGCTGTTCGGCAGGCGGCGCGCCGCACAGCCGGCGCGCGGCGCCGCGGAGCTGCTGGCGCAGGCCTACGCGCATCACCAGGCGGGACGCCTGGCCGAGGCGCAGGCGGGCTACCGCGCCGTGCTGGGCGCCGATCCCGGCAATTTCGACGCCGAGCACATGCTGGGCGTGATCGCCTTGCAGCAGGGCCTCGCGCCCGAGGCCCTCGCGCACTTCGAGCGCGCGGTGGCGCTCGCGCCGCGCAACGCGGTGGCGCGCAACAGCCTGGCCGAGGCCCAGCGCCGCGCGGGGCGACCCGAGCAGGCGCTCGCGACCTTGCGCCACGCGGCGGAACTGGACCCGGCCTCCGCCGTCGTGCAGTACAACCTGGGCGGCACGCTGCGCGGCCTCGGCCGCAACGACGAGGCGATCGAGGCCTTGCGCCAGGCCACGCTGCTCAAGCCGGACTTCGCCGAAGCGCACGCGAGCCTCGGCAGCGCGCAGCACGCCGCCGGGAATCTGGACGAGGCGCTCGCCTCCAGCCAGCGCGCGCTCGCGCTCAATCCCGCCTCGGGCCCGTTCCACCTGGGCGTGGGCAACCTGCTGCGCGAGAAGGGCTTCCTCGACGAGGCGGCCGCCGCCTACCGCGCAGCGCTCGAGCGCGACCCGCGCCTCGTCGAGGCCTGCAACAACCTCGGCAATGTGCTGCGCCACCAGGGCAGGACGGCCGCTGCGCTCGAGTGCTACGAGCAGGCGCTGCGGCAGCGGCCGGATTTCGCCGAGGCGCTGCTCAACGCCGCGCAGCTGCTGCGCGAGAGCCGGCGGCCGGCGGACGCGGTCGCGGCGTATCGCGTGCTGCTCGAGGCGCGACCCGACATGGCCGAGGCGCACTTCGACCTGGGCAACGCGCTGAAGGGCATGGGCGACGCGCCGGGCGCGCTCGCCAGCTACCGCCGGGCGCTCGAACTCGACCCCGAGTACGCGGAGGCGCGCTGGGCGCTCGCCATGTCGCAGCTGCCCATGGTGGCGGAGAGCGAGGCCGAGCTCGCAGCGAGCCGCGGCGCGTTCGCGCAGGAGCTGGCCGCGCTCGAGCGCTGGTGCCGCGAGCGCGGCGCCGGCAGAGCCGCGCGCGCCGTGGGCACGCAGCAGCCGTTCTACCTCGCCTACCAGGAGGCGGACCACCGCGAGTCGATCGCGCGCTACGGCGCGCTGTGCGCGGAGCTGATGGCCGCCTGGCAAGAGGCCGCCGGGCTGCCGCAGCCCGCGCCCATCACGCGCGCCGAGACGCGCATCGGCATCGTCTCCGGGCATCTCTGCGACCACTCGGTGTGGCACGCGATCATCAAGGGCTGGCTGCAGCACCTGGACCGCTCGCGCTACGACCTGCGCCTGTTCCACCTCGGCACCACGAACGACGCGGAGACCGCGTTCGCCAAAACCCATGCGACGCACTATGCCTACGGCAGGAGCGATTTCGCCGACTGGGCGCGCTTGATCCTCAGCCACCAGCTCGACGTGCTGATCTATCCCGAGATCGGCATCGACCCGGTGACCGCGAAGCTCGCCAGCCTGCGGCTGGCGCGCGTGCAGGCGACCTCCTGGGGCCACCCGCATACCTCCGGGCTGCCGACGATGGACTACTTCCTGAGCGCCGACGCGCTGGAGGCCCCCGGCGCCGAGGCGCACTATGCCGAGCGGCTCGTGCGGCTGCCGGGCTTCGGCAGCCCGTACACGCCGTCGGCGGTGGCGCCGGCGGCGATCGATCTCGGCGCGCTCGGCCTGCGCGCCGACGTGCCGCTGCTGCTGTGTCCCGGCACGCCCTTCAAGTACACCCCGCGCCACGACGCGGTGTTCGTGGAAATCGCGCGGCGGCTGGGCGAATGCCAGTTGGTGTTCTTCATTCCGCAGCCGCCCGAGCTCATGCAGCGCCTGCGCGCGCGCCTGGCACGCGCCTTCGCCGGCGCCGGGCTCGATCTCGAGGCCCATGCCCGCTTCCTGCCGTGGCAGAACCGCGCGGCCTTCTACGGCCTGATGCAGGAGGCCGACGTCTATCTCGACACGATCGGCTTCTCGGGCTACAACACCGCCATGCAGGCGATCGAGAACGCGCTGCCGATCGTCGCCTACGAGGGGCGGTTCCTGCGCGGACGCCTGACGAGCGGCATCCTGCGGCGCATGGGGCTCGACGGGCAGGTGGCGGGTGCCGAGGCCGACTACGTGCAGGCCGTGGTGAAGCTGGCGCAGGACGCCGTCCACTGGGGCGAGGTACGCGAGCGCATGATCGCCGCGCGCGCCGGCCTGTACGACGACGCGGCGCCGGTGCGCGCGCTGGAGGGCTTCTTCGAGGACGCGCTCAGGAAGTAGCGTCTGCCGCGGGCAGCGCGCGCGCCAGATCGGGCTCGCCGCAGTGCTTC
>CAZAEG010000094.1:0-2719 GCA_964484035.1 uncultured Enterobacteriaceae bacterium
TGTACAAAGGCATAGACGATCCAATGACCGTGAAGCGACAGATCGAAAGCATTAGTAATCCCGCCCAGTGAGTTCTAACCAGCGGTTCCAGCGGACGGTCCTCGCGCTGCGCGCGCGGCCCGCCGCTGAACCGCGGCGTTAGCTGACTTGTAATCGGTATGCCTTTTCGATACAGCCGTAGAGTTCAAGGACACAAGATGCGGAGACAGACATGAACACGAAGGCGAGGAACGAGAGCGCGGGCAAGTGCCCGTTCAACCACATCGCCGGCGTCGGCAGGACGAACCGCGACTGGTGGCCGAACCAGCTGCGGCTGGAGCTGCTACACCAGCATTCCTCGAAGTCCGACCGGATGGGCAAGGACTTCGAATACGCCAAGGCATTCAAGAGCCTCGACTACAAGGCGCTGAAGAAGGACCTGGTCAAGCTGATGACCGACTCGCAGGACTGGTGGCCGGCGGACTTCGGCCACTACGGGCCGCAGTTCATCCGCATGGCCTGGCACGCCGCCGGCACCTACCGCATCACCGACGGCCGCGGCGGTGGCGGCCGCGGCCAGCAGCGCTTGGCCCCGCTCAACAGTTGGCCCGACAACGTCAACATCGACAAGTCGCGGCGCCTCTTGTGGCCGATCAAGCAGAAGTACGGCGAGAAGATCTCCTGGGCCGACCTGATCATCCTCGCCGGCAACGTCTCGCTGGAGTCGATGGGCTTCAGGACCTTCGGCTTCGGCGGCGGCCGTGCGGACGTATGGGAGCCGGACGAGGACGTGAACTGGGGTGAGGAGATCACGTGGCTGGGCGTCGAGAAACGCTTCAGCGGCGACCGCGAGCTGGATGCGCCGTTCGGCGCCACCCACATGGGCCTAATCTACGTCAACCCGGAGGGCCCGAACGCCAGCGGCGACTACATGGCCGCCGCCAAGGACATCCGCGCCACCTTCGGCCGCATGGCGATGAACGACGAGGAGACCGTCGCGCTGATCGCCGGCGGCCACACCTTCGGCAAGGCCCACGGCGCCGCCCCGGAGTCGCACAAGGGACCGGACCCGGAAGCCGCGCCGCTCGAAGCGCAGGGCCTGGGCTGGATGAGCAACTACGGCACGGGGCACGGCGCCGACACGATCTCGAGCGGCATCGAGGTGACCTGGACCAAGACCCCGGCGCTGTGGAGCAACAACTTCTTCGAGAACCTGTTCAAGTATGAATGGGAGCCGACCAAGTCGCCCGCCGGCGCCAAGATGTGGGTGGCCAAGGACGCGCCGGAGATCATTCCCGACGCGCACATCCCGGGCAAGTTCCACAAGCCAACCATGCTGACCACCGACCTGACGCTGCGCTTCGACCCGGAGTTCGGCAAGATCTCGCGCAGGTTCTACGAGGACCCGCAGGCCTTCGCCGACGGCTTCGCGCGCGCCTGGTTCAAGTTGACGCACCGCGACATGGGCCCGCGCGCACGCTACCTCGGACCGGAGGTTCCTGCCGAAGAGCTGATCTGGCAGGACCCCATCATGGCCGTCGACCACAAGGCGATCGATGAGCACGACATCGCGGCGCTCAAGGGCAAGGTGCTGGCTTCCGGGCTGTCGGTCTCGCAGCTCATCTCGACCGCCTGGGCGTCGGCGTCCACCTTCCGCGGCTCCGACAAGCGCGGCGGCGCCAACGGCGCGCGCATCCGCCTCGCGCCGCAGAGGGACTGGGAGGTCAACCAGCCGGCCGAACTCGAGAGGGTCCTGAAGGCGCTGGAGGGCATCCAGAAGGAGTTCAACGCCGCGGCCGCCCCCGGCAGCAAGAAGGTGTCGCTCGCCGACCTGATCGTCCTGGCCGGTTGCGCGGGCGTCGAGCAGGCCGCGAAGAAGGCCGGCGTCGAGGTGAGGGTTCCCTCCGCATTCGGACGCATGGACGCGAGGCAGGACCAAACGGACGTCGAGTCGTTCGCGGTGCTCGAGCCGATCGCCGACGGCTTCCGCAACTACCTGAAAGGCAAGTTCGCGGTCTCCGCGGAGCAGCTGCTGATCGACAGGGCGCAGCTCCTGACGCTCACGGCGCCCGAGATGACGGTCCTCATCGGCGGCCTGCGCGTGCTGGGGACCAACGTCGGTGGCTCCATGCACGGGGTCTTTACCGCCAATCCCGGGGTGCTCACTAACGACTTCTTCGTGAACCTGCTCGACATGCGCACGGAGTGGAAGCCGACCTCGGAGGCGAGGGAGGTGTTCGAAGGGCGCGACCGCAAGACGGGCCAGCTCAAGTGGACCGGCACGCGCGTCGATCTCGTCTTCGGCTCGAACTCGCAGCTGCGGGCCATCACCGAAGTCTACGCGTGCGACGACGCGAAGGAGAAGTTCGTGCGGGACTTCGTGGCGGCCTGGAACAAGGTGATGAACCTCGACCGCTTCGACCTCGCCTAATCGTGGAATGTTCGTCTTCGAGGAATTCATTAGGGCGGCAGGAAACGGTCAGCTAACCCCCGGTTGCAGCGGACGGTCCGCTACGCCGCCCGCCGCTGAACCGGGGCGTTCGGTGGCACGATGACAGCACTAGGGTGGCTGCTTTCGACTTATTCCGTTGAAAAACGCCAAATGCAGGCGCGGCAAAATTCTGTCCGACATCGAGGCAATCAAAGATTTGACCAGGTTCCGCCTCATGGGCCGCTTAGGACGCCCTATATCGCGCCATGAACTCTTTCAGGTATCCCCCTAGCCTGAAGCGCGCTCCGA
>CAZAEG010000095.1:0-7211 GCA_964484035.1 uncultured Enterobacteriaceae bacterium
CGCCGATGCGCTGCGCTTCACCTTCGCCGCGCAGGCCACCTTCGCGCGCACGCTCAATTTCGACCTCGGGCGCTGCGAGGGCTACCGCAATTTCTGCAACAAGCTGTGGAACGCCACGCGCTTCGTGCTCATGAACACCGAGGGCAAGGATTGCGGCCTGGACGAGAAGGCCGCAGTCGAGCTCTCCGCCTGGGACCGCTGGATTGTCAGCACCCTGCAACGCACCGAAGGCGAGGTCGAGAGAGGGTTCGCCGATTATCGCTTCGACAACGCGGCCGGCGCCATCTACCGCTTCGTCTGGGACGAGTACTGCGACTGGTACGTCGAGCTCGCCAAGGAGCAGCTCGCCAAGGGCAGCGAGGCGCAGCAGCGCGCCACGCGCCGCACTTTGGTTCGCGTGCTCGAGGCCGCGCTGCGGCTCGCGCACCCCATCATCCCGTTCATCACCGAGGAGCTGTGGCAGAAGATAGCGCCGCTTGCCGGAAAGAAAGGCGAGACGGTGATGCTCGCGCCCTACCCTCGGCGCCAACCCGAGAAGATGGACGAAGCGGCGGAGCGCGAGATCGCGTTCGCCAAGGAGGTAGTGAACGCGGCGCGCAATCTGCGCAGCGAAGCGCGAATTGCGCCGAAGGAGCGCGTCGCGTACTACGTGACAGGCGAGCTGGGCGCCGCGGCCGCGGCCGCGATGGTGGCGCTGGCCCGCGCCGCGGAGCTGAAGACCTTCGCCACGCTGCCGCCCTCCGACTCGCCCGTGGCCGTGGTCGGGCCCCACCGCATCATGCCGCACGTCGAAGTCGATCCCGCAGCCGAGCGCGAACGCGTGGCGAAGGAGACCCGCCGCCTAGAGGGCGAGATCGCCAGGGCGCGCGCCAAGCTCGCCAACGCCGCCTTCGTCGAGCGCGCGCCCACGCAGGTGGTGCAGCAGGAGCGCGACCGCCTGCACGCGTTCCAGGCCACGCTGGACAGGCTCGCCGCGAAGACGTGAAGCTTCCGCACGGGCTGCGCGCCTTCCGGCACCGCAGCTTCCGGCTCTTCTTTCTCGGCCAGGGCGTCTCGCAGTTCGGCACCTGGCTGCAGCTGATCGCCACCAGCTGGCTGATCTACCGCCTCACCGGCTCGGCGTTCTACCTGGGCCTGGCGAGCTTCGCGCTGCAGATCCCGTTCCTCGTGCTCGCGCCGATGGCCGGGGTCTGGGTGGACCGCCTGCCCAAGCGCACGGTGCTGCGCACCACCAACTCGATCGCGCTCGCGCAGTCGCTCGCCATGCTCGCG
The DNA here is from genome assembly GCA_964484035.1 of uncultured Enterobacteriaceae bacterium. Taxonomy (GTDB): domain Bacteria; phylum Pseudomonadota; class Gammaproteobacteria; order Burkholderiales; family SG8-39; genus JAABQT01. The sequence goes on from CAZAEG010000095.1 coordinate 1,273, forward strand.
CTCGTCGCCACGGGCCTGATCCAGCCCTGGCACCTGATCGCCGGCAACCTGGTGCTCGGCGTGGTGAACGCCTTCGACAGCCCGGCGCGCCAGTCCTTCCTCATCGAGCTGGTCGAGGGTCGCGCCGACCTGCCGAACGCGATCGCCTTCCAGTCCATGCTGATGAACGGCGCGCGCTTCGTCGGCCCGATGATCGGCGGCGCGGTGATCGCGCTTGGCGGCGAAGTGTGGGGCTTCGCGCTGAACAGCGCCTCGTACCTGGCGATCCTCGCCGCGCTCGCCGTCCTGCGCGCACCCGGGCGCGCCCCCGAAGTTGCGCGCGAGCCCTGGCTGAGCGGATTGGCGGCAGGCTTTCGCTGGGCCTACGGCTTTGCGCCCTCGCGCACCGCCCTGCTGCTGCTCGCGGCCGTCAGCCTCGGCACCCAGCCGCTGCAGGCGCTCGCGCCGTACTTCGCGCGCGACGTGTTCGGCGGAAACTCCCAGACGCTGGGCTGGCTGGTCGGCGCCGGCGGCCTCGGCGCCGTCTCGGGGATGCTTTACCTTGCACTGCGCCCGACGGTGCGCGGATTGCTGGCGGTCATCGGCTGGGCCGGCGCTGCGGCCGGAGTGGCGGTGATCGCCTTCACGCGTTGCACCCAGCTCTGGCCGGCGCTGCTGCTGACCTACGCGGCCGGCATGGGCATGATGCTCACGGCGGGGTCCATCAACACGATCCTGCAGACGATCGTCGAGGATCGCCTGCGTGCACGCGTCGCCGCTCTCTACATCATGTCCTTTCTCGGCGTGAGCCCGCTGGGCGCGCTAGCCGCCGGCTGGGCGGCGCAGTATGTCGGTCCGCCGGCCGCGTTGGCGGTCGGCGGCGCCATTGCCCTGTGCGCCTCCCTCGCCTACCTGGCGCGCCTGCCCGCCATGCGACGCGAGATCCGGCCGCTCTACGCGCGCCTGGGCATCGCGCCGCACTCGGATCAGTAGCTTCGATAGCCGCTCGGATCGAACGGCACGCTGCGGCCGACCAGCGACTCGAGCATCGCCAGCTCGGCGTCGGTGTGATTGATCACCGGCGCCTTCATCATCATCTGCGGCGCTCCCTTGGGCAGGATGAAGCGCGGCTGCTCATGGTGGCGCGTGCGCACCGTCTCTGCGGCACCGGGGTCATCGACCGGTACCAGCTCGGCCTCGCCGTAGCAGGTGCACACGTAGGTCTTGTCGGCGCCGCTCTCCACATAGATGCCGGTGCCGCGGATGCCGATGGTGGCGTTCTGCGCGTGCAGCGTCTTGCGCGCCCCCGGCTGGTACACCGAGAGCAGCGCGCCGGTGACGATGCGGAACACGGTGGCCGCGGCAGCGCCCACTTCCAGGCGCGCGCGCTCGCGCAGCAGGAACGCGTCGCGGTCGACGACGAAGATGATCTGGCTGCGCTCGCCGGTCACCACCGCGTCGCCCGGCTTCACGTCCATGCCGGGTCGCGCCGGCACGCCGTTGACGCGCGCTTCGCCGTGCACGCGGTACACGCCCTTCTGCAGCGTCCCGGCGGCGAGCGCGTCGCGCACCAGCAGCAGCGCCGCGGTGCCCTGCAGGAAGCGCCGCCGGCCGCTCACCGGCGCGCCTCGCCGCCGCTCGGCCACGCGGTCTCGAAGCGCCAGCCGTGCTGGGCTTCGATGCGCCCGCGAAACGCCGCTTCCAGTCCCGGCTCGGCCGCCAGCGGCGCCGGGAAAGCGCCCTCGATCACGGCGCATTCCCCCATGTGCGCGGCGCGCACGCCGGCCGCGCGCCGCCCGTGCAGCCAGATCGCTTCGCCCTCCAGATAGGCCGGCAGGCCGTACATGCGGCAGGTGGCGACCGCGGGCATCGCGCCCCACGCCAGCCAGCGCCACGCCCTGCCGGGCGCGAGCCGACGCGGCGCGATGAGCGCGAACGCGCACGCGCCGGAGGCGCGCAGCCACAGCAGCACGGGATCGGCGGCCGCGGGCTGCGACGCGGCGAGCCCGGCGCACAGCGACGCCGACTCGCCGTCCGCGGCGAGACGCATGCGCATCCAGCGCGCTGCCTGTGCCATGACCAGGGCTTATATATCAGGCGCGGCGCGCTATGCAATAATCGGCGCGCGCCATGCAGACGGAACAGACCGCGACGGCGAACGGGGTTCCGGCCGCGGGCAGCCGCTGGCTGGTCACCGTGACGCAGCTGCCCACGGAGGATCCCGCGGGCCGCATGCGCATGCTGCGCACGCTGGAGTCGCTCGGCGCCGCGGTGATGCGCGAAGGCGTATACCTGCTGCCCGACACGCAGGACAACCGGCGCGCCCTGGAGCGGCTCGCGCAGTACGTGGCGCAGAACGCGGGCATCGCCAGCGTGCTGCGCGTCGACGCGGCGGACGAGGCGCAGCAGGCGCAGTTCAAGCGCTGCTTCGACCGCTCGGCGCGCTACGACGAGCTGACCAAGAACATCCACAGCCTGCGCGTCGGCTTCGGCGTGTCCGACGCTGCCGCGATCGCGCGCGTGCTGCACAAGCAGCGCCGCGATTTCGAGGCCATCGCCGCGCTCGATTTCTTTCCCAACGAGGCGCGCGAGCGCACCGCGCAGGCGCTGGCACAGGCGGAAACCGAGGTGCGCGCGCTGCTGTTTCCGGCGCAGGCGGGCGCCGCGGCGCACGGCGCCGAGTCGCTGCAGCGGCGCACCTGGGCGACGCGCCGGCCGCTGTGGGCCGACCGCCTCGCCTGCGCCTGGCTGATCCGGCGCTTCATCGACTCGGAAGCGAAGCTCGTCTGGCTCGACAAGGGCGCCGCCTGCCCCGAAGGCGCGCTCGGCTACGGCTTCGAGGGCGCGCGCTTCGCCAACAGCGAGGCGCGCATCACCTTCGAGCAGATGCTGAGCCATTTCGGCCTCGCCGGGCACGCGGCGCTCGGCAGGATCGGCGGCATCGTGCACTTCCTCGAGGTGCGCGGCACGCCGGTGCCGGAAGCCGCCGGCGTGCAGACGCTCCTGCAGGGCGCGGTGCGCCGCGCCGCGAGCGACGACGAGCTGCTGCGCGAGGCGGAAAAGACCTTCGACCTGCTCTACGAGGCGTACTCGGACGCGCGGGAAATCACGCGCGCCTGATCAGCGCTTCGCGTCGCGCTCGTCCTGCACGTGGCGCGCGCGCAGCTCCTTCAGCCGCGCTTCGACCGCGGACAGCTCGTAGAAATTGCCGTCGCCGGCGGCACGCGCGAGCTGCAGCTGCTCGATCGCCGCCGGCACGCTGCCGCGCAGCAGGTACAGCTCGGCCTGCGCCTGGTGCTGCAGCAACCGCTTGCCGAGCGCCTCGTAGGTCTGCGCCTGCAGCGTGCGCAGGCGCGCATCCTGCGGATGGCGGCGCACGGGATCGCTCAGCGTGGCGAGCGCCGCCGCGTGCCGCCCCGCCTGCTGCAGCGCTTGCGCGTAGGCATAGACGAGCGGCAACCGTCCCGGATTGCGCTCGAGCGCCGCCCCGAGCGTGGCGAGCGCCCCGGCGGCGTCGCCCGAGGCCTGCTGCACGCGCGCGGCCAGCGTCTCGATCATCGGGCTGGCCGCGCCCGTGGCGCGCAGCGCCGCCAGGTCGGTGCGCGCTTGCGGCAGTTGCCGTGCGCGCAGGCGCGCCGCCACCAGCCCGAAGCGCGCGGCCGCCTCGTTGGCATAGCGCCGCTCGCGCACCGCGGCGGCAAGAGCCGCCACGGTGTCATGCGCTTCGCCGGACTCCGACCGCAGTTTCGCGCGCACCAGGTGGAAATCCAGGCTGTCGAGATGCTGGCGGTACTGGGCGCTCGTCGCGCGGCCCTGCGCATCGGCGATGCGCTCCGTGGTCATCGGGTGGGTGCGCAGGTAGCTCGGCACCGTGCCGTCGTCCCCCAGCCGCCCGTAGCGCTGCATCGTCTCGAAGAAGGCGGGCATGGCGCGCACGTCGAATCCCGACGCCTGCAGCGTGCGAAAGCCGATGCGGTCGGCTTCGCGCTCGAAATCGCGCGTATAGCTGAGCTGCTGCTGCAGCATGCCGCCCTGGGCCGCGGCCGCGGCGCCGGCCGCCAGGTCCGGGCGCGAGCCGCCGAGCAGGATCGCCGCGGCGAGCGCCACCATGCTCGGCAGCTGCATCTGCTGCTGGGCGCCGATCAGCCGGGCGATGTGCCGTTGCGTGACGTGCGCGATCTCGTGCGCCAGCACCGAGGCCAGTTCGGATTCGCTTTCGGCGGCGGTCAGCAGCCCCGTATGCACGCCGACGAAGCCGCCGGGCAGCGCGAACGCATTGATCGCCGGATCGCGCACCGCGAAGAACTCGAACTCGTGGCGCGCGTCCGGGATCGAAGTCAGCAGGCGCCGGCCGAGGCTGTCCAGGTACGCGGTGACCTCGGCATCGTCCACGTAGGCGGGGTCGCGGTAGCGGATCTCGCGCACGATGCTCTCGCCGATGCGGCGCTCGACCTGCGGCGCGATGGCCGCGCCCGCCGCATCGCCGAGCTCGGGCAACGGCTGCGCCGGGGCGCGCGGCGCGCAGGCCAGCAGTCCGGCGAGCAGGAGGGACGTGAAGCGCATGCGGATATGATACCGTCGCGAGCTTCAAGTTCCGGTGCAGGCATGGCAGGCAACCCGAGACGCAAGCGCGCGCTGACGCATTTCGACCGCAGCGGGCGCGCGCACATGGTGAACGTGGGCGCCAAGGCGAGCACGCACCGGGTGGCGGTGGCCACCGGTCGCATACTCATGCGCGCGCCGACCTTGCGCCTGCTCGCCGCCGGCCGCGCCGCGAAGGGCGACGTGCTCGGCGTCGCCCGCATCGCCGCCCTGCAGGCCGCCAAGCGCACGCCGGAGCTGATTCCGCTCGCCCATCCGATCGCCATCACGCGCGCGGCGGTGGACTTCGAGCTGCTGCCGCGCCAGGGCGCCGTGGCGATCGCCGCCACGGTCGAGTGCCGCGGCCCCACCGGCGTCGAGATGGAGGCGCTCACGGCAGCCGCGGTGGGGCTGCTCACGGTGTACGACATGCTCAAGGCGGTGGACCGGGGCATGGTGCTCACGGACCTGCGCCTGGAGGAAAAGCGCGGCGGGCGCTCGGGCGCCTGGCGACGCAAGCCTTGAATCTCCTGCGCGCCGGACTCGTCGTCGCCGTGCTCGCCGCCGCGGCCGGCGGCTACGCGTGGCTGAAGAGCGGCAACGGCGGCGCCGAGCATCCGCAATACCGCCTGGCGCGCGTCGAGCGCGGCGCGCTCACCGCGGCGGTCGCGGCGAGCGGCACGCTGAACGCCGTCACCACGGTGCAGGTGGGCTCGCAGATCTCCGGCCAGGTGAAGGAGATCTACGCCGACTTCAACACGCCGGTGAAGGCGGGCCAGGTCATCGCCCGCATCGATCCGGAGACTTTCGAGCTGCGCGTCGCCCAGGCGCGCGCCGACCTCGACGCGGCGCACAGCGCGGTGGCGGTGGCGCGCTCGGGCCTCGCCGCGCAAGCGGCCGAGCTCGGGCGCGTCAAGGTGACGCTCGCCGATGCGCTGCGCGACCACGAGCGCAAGCAGGCGCTGGTGGCCAAGGGCTTCATCTCGCCCTCGGAGCTGGACAAGGCGCGCACGCTGCTGGACGCGACGCGCGAGCAGCTGAAGGCGGTCGAGGCGCAGCTGCAGGTCGGCGAGGCGCAGGTGAAGAGCGCGCTCGCCGCGGTGAAGCAGCGCGAATCGCTGCTCAAGCAGGCGCAGGTGGACCTCGAGCGCACCATCATCCGCGCGCCGGTCGACGGCACCGTGATCCTGCGCAACGTCGACGCCGGCCAGACCGTCGCCGCGAGCCTGCAGGCGCCGGTGCTGTTCACGATCGCGCGCGACCTGCGCGACATGCAGGTCGAGGCCGCGATCGACGAGGCCGACGTCGGCCGGCTGCGTCCCGGGCTGGCGGCCAGCTTCGGCGTCGACGCCTTTCCGCGGCGCAGCTTCGCGGGCGAG
>CAZAEG010000096.1:0-2669 GCA_964484035.1 uncultured Enterobacteriaceae bacterium
CGCATGGCCTGTACGCCACCGCCGGCGTGCATCCGCACCACGCGCGCGAGTGCGACGACGGCACGATCGCGGCGCTGCGCGAAGCGGCCGCGCACCCGCGGGTCGTGGCCCTCGGCGAGTGCGGCCTCGACTTCAACCGCAATTACTCGCCGCACCCGAGCCAGGAGAAATGGTTCGTGGCGCAGCTCGAGCTCGCCGCCGAGCTCGGCAAGCCGCTCTACCTGCATTCGCGCGACGCGCACCCGCGCTTCGCCGAGATCCTGCGCAACCTGCGCGTCGGCAAGGCGGTGGCGCATTGCTTCACCGGCGAGGCCGCCGAGCTGCGCGCCTACCTCGACCTCGGCCTGTACATCGGCATCACCGGCTGGATCTGCGACGAGCGGCGCGGCAGGCACCTGGTCGAGTTGGCGAAGGAGATCCCGGGGGATCGCCTGCTCCTCGAGACCGACTCGCCCTACCTGACGCCGCGCGACCTGCATCCGCAGCCGAAGGCGCGGCGCAACGAGCCCGCGCACCTGCCCCATATCCTACGCGCCGTGGCGCGCGCCCGCGGCGAAGCGCCGCAAGCGCTCGCCGAGGCGACGACGCGCAACGCCCGGGCGTTGTTCGGCATCGCATGAACCTCGCGCAACTGCTGCACGCGAGCGCGCGCCGCCTGCCGCAGGCGCCGGCGCTGGCGCGCGGCACGCGCACCGTGGCGAGCTACGGCGAGTTCTCGGAGCGGGTCGCGCGCCTGGCCGGCGCGCTGCGCCGGCGCGGCCTGGCGCCCGGCGAGCGGGTCGCGCTCGCCATGAAGAACTGCCCCGAGTACTACGAGGTGCTGTTCGCCTGCTGGCACGCGGGCCTCACCGCAGTGCCGATGAACGCCAAGCTCCACGCCCGCGAGCTCGCCTACATCCTGGAGAACTCGGGCGCCAGGCTCGGCTTCGTGACGCCCGATCTCGAAGCGGCGTTGCCCGGCGGCCTGTCCATTGCCTCGCCGGAGTACCGCAAGCTGCGTGAGGCCGAGGCGATTCCCGCGGCCGACACCGCCCCCGATGGCGTCGCCTGGTTGTTCTACACCAGCGGCACCACCGGCGTGCCCAAGGGCGCGATGCTCACGCACCGCAATCTGCTCTTCGCCACGCAGGCGTACTACGCGGACATCGATCGCCTCGGCCCGGGCGACTCGATCCTGCACGCCGCGCCCATGTCGCACGGCTCGGGCCTGTACGGCGTGCCGCACGTCGCCGCGGGAGCGCTCAACGTCATCCCGGAGAGCGGCAGCTTCGAGCCCGAGGAGATCTTCCGCCTCATCGCGGCGCACCGCGGCGTGTCCTTTTTCGCCGCGCCGACCATGGTCGTGCGCCTGCTGGCGAGCCCGGCGGCGGGCGGCGCCGACTTGCGCAACCTGAAGACCCTCACCTACGGCGGCGCGCCGATGTACGTCGCCGACTGCGAGCGCGCCATCGAGCTGTTCGGGCCGCGCCTGTACCAGCTCTTCGGCCAGGGCGAGAGCCCGATGACCATCACCGGGCTGGCGCAGGCCGATCACCTCGCGCGGCGCAACCTGGAATCCTGCGGCTACGCGCGCACCGGCGTGCAAGTGAAGGTTTTCGACGCCGAGGACCGGGAGCTCCTTGCGGGCGAAGTCGGCGAAATCGTGACGCGCTCGGACTGCGTCATGGCGGGCTACTGGGAGAACCCGCAGGCGACGGCGCAGACGCTGCGCGGCGGCTGGCTGCACACCGGCGACCTGGGGAGCCTGGACGAGGCCGGGTACCTCACGATCCGCGACCGCTCCAAAGACATGATCATCTCGGGCGGCGCCAACATCTACCCGCGCGAGATCGAGGAAGTGCTGCTGCGCCACCCGGCGGTGGCCGAATGCTCGGTGGTGGGGCGAGCGCACCCCGAGTGGGGCGAGGAAGTGGTGGCCTTCGTCGTGCGGCGCTCGGTGGTGTCGCCGCGGGAGCTGGACGCGCTGTGCCTGGAGCACATCGCGCGCTTCAAGCGGCCGCGCGATTACCGCTTCGTCGAGAGCCTGCCCAAGAACAACTACGGCAAGGTGCTGAAGACCGAGCTGCGGCGCCTCGCCTGACTGCTCAGGGCCACGGAGCGCTATCGGGGTCGCGCTTGTCGTCGTGGATTTCCACCACCCTGCGCACGACGCCGTCGTCGGAGAAATGCACCCATAGCACGCGCAGCTCGCGCACGGCATGGCGCCAGGGATATTCCCAGACGTCGTGCTGCAGGCGCGGCAGGCGCGATACGCTGTACGGCGGGCCGAGCAGCTCGCGCACCTCCGCGGCGCGCATGCCGTCTTTCACCGCGTGGATGTTGGGGTAGACGAGCCGCTGCTCCATGCCGCGCAGCACGCTGTCCGCGCCGATACGCGCGACGAACATCGCCGGCCCGGTGAGGTAGCGCTCGAAGTACAGCAGCCGCTCGCCGTCCGGACGCTTCAGCTCGAGCGCTGGAGCGCCCATGAGTGAGGTCACCTCCTGCGCCGTCGAACTTCCGGGCGCAAGCGTGCGTCCGTCGAATGCGGCGCAGCCCGCCGCCAGCAGCGCCATCAGCACCACCGCGATGCGCATCATGCTTGTCTCCTCAGCACCTCGATCCACTTGCCCAGGGGATCCACGCGCACCCGGTCGCCCGTCTTCAGCACCTCGCGCGGGTGCGGCATC
>CAZAEG010000097.1:0-3517 GCA_964484035.1 uncultured Enterobacteriaceae bacterium
CCCCTTGCCAGCCGCCGCGGAGCCTCCGGCCGCCTGCGCGGACATCTGCGCGTACGTCGGGTGCGTGCTCAGCCACGCCTGAAACGCCTGCTCCTCCTCGACCACCACCTTGCCGCGCATGACGAAGTGCCCGACGCCGCAGAGCTCGTTGCACAGCAGGTCGAACTTGCCGACGCGGGTAGGAGTGAACCAGATGTAGGAGACCAGGCCCGGCACCAGGTCCATCTTGACGCGGAACTGCGGCACCGCGAAATTGTGCAGCACGTCCTTGCCGCGCAGCAGCGCCTTGACCGGCTTGCCGAGCGGCAGATGCACCTCGGGGCTCGAGACGAGGACGTCGTCCTGCCCGTCGGCGTCGTCGGGATTGATGCCGAACGGGTTCTTCTCGCTGACATACTTGGAATCGACGGTGCCCAGCTTGCCGTCCTTGCCGGGGAAGCGATAGTTCCAGTGCCACTGCTGGCCCACGGCCTCGAACACCGCCGCGTCTCGCGGTACGTCGACGACCTGCGCCCATACGAACAAGCCGGGGGCCAGCATGGCGGCGATGCCGAGCGAGCTCAATCCCACCAGCCACGACTCCAGCTTCTTGTTCTCGGGCTCGTACGCCGCCTTGCTGCCCTTGCGCTGGCGGTAGCGCACCACGCAATACGCCATGAACAGGTTGACGGCGACGAAGACGAAGCCCGTGATCCAGAACGTGACGGTGATCGTGTCGTCCATCGCCTGCCAGTTCGACGCGATCGGCGTGAAGTACCACGGGCTCAGGAAGTGAAACAGCACCGAGCCGAGGATCAACACGATCAATACGATGGCCATCGTCATCGGCGGAGTCCACTCCTGGCGGGGATTGACCGGGGCTAATACTAACAAAAAAAATCCCGCAACCGGGGAGCATCGCAGCGCTCCCCGCCGCAGGGCGCGGCGAGCGCGCTACGGAAATACCGGGATCGTCGGCTCCAGGCCGTGGTCGCTGGCTTCCGGGTGGCCGCGATGCACCAGCTCCTGGATCTCCTCGACCCTGTCCTTGGGCACGTCGACCATCAGCAGCACGCGCCCCTCCCCGAGCGCGGCCTCGAAGCGCTTGAGCGAGACATTCGGCGCGGAAATTCCGATCATGCTCGCCGCCCACGCGCCGAACACAGCGCCCATCACGGTCGCGATCAGGATGGTGACGAGCTGCAGATGCGCGCCCTCGGGCGGCGTCAGGTAGATGTAGGTGCCGGCCACGAAACCGGCGCAGCCGCCCAGCATGAAGCCCAGTCGCATGCTGTGCCACAGGTCCGTCTTCTGGAAGAAATTGGCTTCGTGCAGTCCGCCGAGCGACATGCCGCGCTTGGCGAGGAAATGCATGTGCCCATCCTCGATGCGCGCGAGCAGCAGATCGTTGCCGGTGCGGATGGCGCTGCCGAGGTCCGGCAGCACGAAGTACAGGCGCCTTCTCATGCAACCTCCCCGCCGGGATGAATCGACCGCAGCCAGTCTTGACCGACTGCCAGCGGAAGTCAAGGCACCTTCAGCCGATGCCCGAGACCCTGAGCAGGCGTTGCAGGTCCTTGAGCATGCGCGAAGGATCCGGCTCGCGCGGATAGCGCATCATCAGGTTGCCGAGCGGGTCGACGACGTAGATGTGGTCGGACACGGCGCCGGCGGCGGGAAAGCGCGCGGCGAGCGCCGCGGCCGGCGCGATGTGCGTGCCCGCGATCGCCGCGCCCAGCGCGGCGCCCGGCCGGCCGCCGTCGGTAAGCAGCCACAGCCGCTCGACGCGATCCTGATCCTTGCCCTGGGCGCGGCGCAGCTGGCGCATGAAAAAGAGTTTCTTCTCGCAGTACGTGTCGCAGGCCGCAGCGTCCAGGGTGACCAGCACCCATTTGCCGCGCAGCCGCTCGAGCGCCGCGCCGGCAAGCGGGCGCGGCGGCGTGACGAGCTCGCCGTAGTTGGAGGGGATCCCCGGCGCCCAGTCGAATTGGACCGCGAGCCACGCCAGGGCGAACGGCGCGGCGAAGAACAGACCCAGCAGCGCGAGCTTGACGCGCCCGCGCTTCAGGGGATCAGACGGCAGAAGGCGCACGGCGCACGCTCAAGACGAGAAACAGCACCACGGCAAGCGCGGCGAACGCGTACCACTGCAGCGCGTAGCTCTCGTTCCTGTCGGCGCCGCTGTCCGGCGGCGGCCAGTTGCGCGTCAGGCCGTCGGGAAAGGGCGAGTGCTGCTCGAGCACGTAGGGCTCGAGCCTGAGGCCCGACCAGGCGCCGAACGTCGTCACCTCGACGTTCTGCCACACGCGCCCCGCGGGTGGCGCGCCGGAGGGGTCGTAGGCGCGCGGGAAGTGATCGAGCACGCGGCCCTCGATCTCGTGCACGCCGGGCGGCGTGCGCAGCTGCGGCAGCTGCTCGCGGTGCGCGGGCGCCGCCACCCAGCCGCGGTTGACGAGGACGTGGCGCGCGTCGGCGAGCTTCAGGGGCTGCACCACGTGATAGCCCACGCGCCCGCGGAACACCTTGTTGTCGAGAAGCACCGTGTAGCGCTCGAGGAACTCGCCGCGCAGCGCGAGCCGCTCCTGGTTGCGTGCCGCGGCGCGTTTCTCAACCGCCTTGCCCGCCTGCCAGTTGCCGAGCACGACGCCCGCGGCGCAGCCGGCCACGGCGAGCGCGAAGGCCCAGCCACGCGGCCTGAAAGAGTATCCTGAAAGCATGCGTTATCTGGTGCTTGCCGTGTTCGTCCTGATCGTCTTCAGCCTGGCGTCGGGGCTGTATTTCGTGTTTCACGACCGCAGCGGCTCGAAGCGCGCGGTCAAGGCGCTCGCGGTGCGCGTCGGCCTGTCGGTAGGACTGTTCGTATTCCTGATGGTTGCGTACTACTTCGGTTTTGTGCCGGCGCGACTGTAGGGCTGTCGGGAGCCGGCGACGCCGGCGACGCGAGCACGTCGGAGCCTGCGTTGATCTTCCATGGTCTCGTGTTTTTTGGCCGGAAGATTCACCCGGCCAAAAAACACGAGATGTATGAAAGGCGAAAACCCGGCGACAGCGACCGCTAGAGCCAATAAACGAACACGAACAGCCCCAGCCACACCACGTCCACGAAGTGCCAGTACCAGGCCACGGCCTCGAAGGCGAAGTGCTGTTCGGGCTTGAAGTGGCCCTTGAGGCAGCGCGCGAAGATCACCGCCAGCATGATCGCGCCCACCGTGACGTGGAAACCGTGGAAGCCGGTCAGCATGTAGAAGGTCGAGCCGTAGGCGCCCGTGGTCAGTTTCAGGTTCAGATCGGCGTAGGCGTGGCCGTACTCGTAGGCCTGCACGCCGATGAAGGTCACGCCCAGCGCGACGGTCAGGAACAGGAACAGGTTCAGCAGCCCCCGGTTTCCCTCCTTCATCGCCCAGTGCGCGATGGTCACCGTGACGCCCGAGGACAGGAGCAGCAGCGTGTTGATCGCCGGCAGGCCCCACGCCCCCATCGGCGAGAATTTCTCCTCGAAGCCCGGCCCGGCCGAGGGCCACAGGCCCTTGAATGCGGG
>CAZAEG010000098.1:0-5928 GCA_964484035.1 uncultured Enterobacteriaceae bacterium
ATCGGCGAAGATGCGGCGGTTGGTGAGGATCAGGTACTCGGCCTTGTTCGGCACGTAGGGCGCATACAGCAGCTGCATGCCGGACTCCTCGGGCAGGCGATTGCGCTTGTGGCCATTGCAGTGGCGGCACGCGGTGACCACATTCATCCAGGTGTCGCGCCCGCCGCGCGACAGCGGCGTGATGTGGTCGCGCGTGAGACGGAAATAGCCGAACTCGCTGCCGCAGTAACCGCAGGTATGGCGGTCGCGCCGGAACAGCTCCCGGTTATTGAGGGGCGGCACCTGGTTGAAGCCGCGAGCGGCGAGCGCGCGGCCGCGGATGGCGATGATGGAGTGCGCGGTGATGCTGGAGCGCTCGCCCGTGAGGCGCGATACGCCGCCGCGAAACGTGAACGTGCGCTCGCCCAGCGTCCAGGCGACGAGGTTCTTGGCGTAGTAGAAGCAGGCCTGCTGCCAGCTGATCCAGCGGTGCGGCACGCCGTGCGCGTCGAGCGACAGGATCAGCAGGTTGTCCATGACCGCCGGGATTCTGCCAAGGGTTCAGCAACTTGGCAATGTGCCGGCGGCGGGCGCCGGCGCGCCGCGCTAGCGACTGTCGACGCGGTCCTTGAAGCCCTGGCCGGCGCTGAACGCCGGCACGGTCTTCGACGAAATGCGGATTTCCTTGCCGTTGAGCGGGCTGCGCCCGGCGCGCGCTTTCCTTTTCCTGGGCAGGAAGGTGCCAAAACCGACCACCGTCACTCGATTGCCCTTGGCCACGCCCGCCACGATCGCATCGAACACCGCATTCACCGCTTCGCCCGCGCTCGACTTGCTCAGATTGCCGGCCCTTGCGGCCGCTTCGACGAGATCAGCCTTGGTGACGGATCGCATGGTCTCGCTCTCTCCCCTGGCTGCAAAACGAGCGGGAATCATAATCAGATCGCCGCGCGAATACAACGCCAAAAAAATTGCGCGCGCGCAAAGCACCGCGCAAGCGTTGCAAGAAATAGTGCTAGCGCTTGCCCGCGAGCATGTCGACCAGCACGCTCGGCTCTTCCGCGCCGCGTCCCTGCGCGACGAGCAGCCGGTACAGCTCCGCGGCGGTGCGCGCCATCGGCAGCGGCACGCGCGCCTGCGTCGCCACCGCGGCGGCGTTCTCCAGGTCCTTCAGCATGATCGACACGGCGCCCAGCGGCGGCGCGAATTGCCGCGCCGCCATGCGCGCGCCAAATACCTGAAGCGGCAGCGAATCGGCGAAGCCGCCCTTGAGCGCCTGCGGCAGCGCGTTGGCGTCGACGCCGGCGGCTTCCGCGAGCCGCACCGCCTCGGCAATCACCGGGAACAGGCACCCTACGATCACCTGGTTGCACAACTTCGTCACCTGCCCCGCGCCCGCATCGCCCATGCGCGTGAAGCGCTGGGCAAGGTGGGCGACGACCGGACGCGCGCGCTCGACGTGCTCGGGCCTGCCGCCCGCCATGATGGCGAGCGTGCCCTGCTCGGCGCCGACGGTGCCGCCCGAGACCGGCGCGTCCACCAGCCCCATGCCGCACTCGCGCTCCAGGCGCCCGGCGAACGCGCGCGCCGCAGCCGGCGCGATGCTGGAGAAATCCACCACCAGCTTGCCCGCGGCGCCGCCCGCGGCGATGCCGTCGGGCCCGAACAACACCTGCTCGGCGGCGTGCTGGTCGGTGACGCACAGCATCACGATGTCGGCGGTGCGCGCCACCGCGGCGGGCGAGTCCGCGGCGTGCGCGCCCTTCGCCGTGAGCGGCGCGAGCTTGTCGCGGCTGCGGTTCCAGACCGTGAGCGCGTAGCCCGCGTCGAGCAGCCGCAGGCTCATGGGCTTGCCCATCAAGCCGATGCCGATGAACCCCAGCCGCGGCTTGCCGGTCATTTCCCGCCCCCGGCATGCGTCACCGCGCCGCGATGCGCGGAACCGACCAGGCGCGCGTATTTCTCCAGCACGCCCGTGGGCGGCGCGCGGCGCGGCGCACGCCAGACCCGCCGCCGTGCCGCGAGCTCGGCCGCGCTCACGTGCAGCGTGGCGCGCGCCTTCTTCGTGTCGATGCTGACCCGGTCGCCGTTCCTGGCCAACGCGATCGGCCCGCCGGCGGCGGCCTCCGGCGAGACGTGGCCGATCATCATGCCGCGCGTCGCGCCGGAAAAGCGCCCGTCGGTGAGCAGCGCCACCTTCTCGCCCATGCCCTGCCCGTAGATGAGCGCGGTCACGCCCAGCATCTCGCGCATGCCCGGGCCGCCTTTCGGGCCTTCGTAGCGGATGATGAGCACCTCGCCGGTCTTGTACTTGCGTGCGCGCACCACCGCGGCACAGGCTTCCTCGCTGTCGAACACGCGGGCCCTGCCCTCGAACGAGTCGATCTTCAGGCCGGCCACCTTGACCAGGCCGCCGTCCGGGCAGAGATTCCCCTTCAGCACCACCAGCCCGCCGCTCGCCAGGATCGGCTCGCGTCGCACCACTTCGCCGTCGGCGCCGGGATGGTTTTCGAGGGCCTGCTCGAGGCTGCGCCCGGAGAGCGTGAGGCATTCGCCGTGCAGCGCGCCGCGCTCGAGCAGCGCCTTCAGCACGGTGTACACGCCGCCCGCGGCGTGCAGGTCCTTCGCCAGATAGCGCCCGCCGGGCTTCATGTCGGCGATGAGCGGCGTGCGCTTCGCCACGCGCGCGAAATCGTCCATGTCGAAGCGCAGGCCGGCCTCGTGCGCGATCGCCGGGATGTGCAGCGCCGCGTTGGTGGAGCCGCCGGTGGCGGCGACCGCCGCGCAGGCGTTCTCCAGGCTCTTGCGCGTCACCAGCTCGCGCGGCAGCGGGCCGCCTTCGCGCAGCAGCCGCATCGCCGCGGCGCCGGCGGCGCGCGCCGCCGCGCCGCGCTCGGCGGCCACCGCCGGCAGCGTGGCGGTGCCCGGCAGCGCCAGGCCGAGCGTCTCCGACACCATGGCCATGGTATTGGCGGTGAACTGCCCCGGGCACGAACCGAGCGTCGGCAGGCACGCGCGTTCCAGCTCGTCCAGTTCGGCCTGCGGCATGTCTCCGGCGAGCACCGCGCCGACGCCTTCGTAAGTGTCCAGCACGGTGACGTCGCGCCCCTGCCAGCGGCCCGGCAGCGCGGCCCCGCCATAGACGAACACCCCGGGCAGATTCAGGCGCACCAGGGCCATCATCATGCCGGGCAGGGTCTTGTCGCAGCCGGCAAAGGCGACGAGCGCGTCGTAGGCGTGGCCGCGCGCCACCGCCTCCACGCCGTCGGCGATCAGCTCGCGCGACACCAGCGAGTAGCGCATGCCGCCGTGGTTCATCGACATCGAGTCGGCCACCGACACCGAGGCGAAATCGAAGGGTACGCCGCCCGCCTCGCGCACGCCGGCGCAGGCCGCGCGCGCGAACTCGCCGAGCAGCGCGTTGCAGGGGGTGACGCGGCCATCGGTCGAGGCGACGCCGACGAAGGGCTTGCCGAGGTCGGCGTCGCCCACGCCGAGGCTCCTCAGGAATGCGCGGTGCGGCGCGCGGTCCAGCCCCTCGACCGTGACCCGCGAGGGCAGAACCGGGATCTGCCGCCGCGCCACGCTCAGTCGCCGCGCGCGCCCGAGATCTGCACCACCTCCGACCACTTGACGACCTCGGCGGCGATCAGCGCGCCGAAGCCGACCGGGGTGCTGGGCGCCGGCTCGGCGCCGGCGGCGATGATGCGGTCGCGCACCTCCGCGCGCTTCAGCGTCGCGACGAAGTCGGCATTCAGGCGCCCGATGATCGCGCTGGGCGTCGCCACCGGCACCACGATGCCGAGCCAGTCGCCGGCCTCGTAGCCGGGCAATCCCGCCTCGGCGAAGGTCGGCGCGTCGGGGGCGGCGAACACGCGCTTCGCGCTGGTCACCGCGAGCGCCCTGAGCTTGCCCGCCTTCACGTGCGGCAGCGCGGAGGCCACGTCGACGACGGCGAGCGAGAGCTTGCCGTTCACCGCATCCGCGGCGGCTCGTCCGTCGCCCTTGTAGGGCACGTTCACCATCTGCACCTTGGCCATCAGCTTGAACAGCTCGCCCGCCAGATGCGTCGCGGTGCCGTTGCCGCCGAAACCGAGGAGCATCTCGCCGGGCTTGGCGCGCGCCAGCGCGATCGCCTCCCCCAGCGTCGCCGCCGGCAGCTTCGCCGGCGCGACGAGCAGGAACGGGAAGTAGGCGATGCTCGTCACCGGCGCGAGGTTCTTCACCGGGTCGTACGGCATCTTCGGGTAGAGGCTCGGGTTGGTGGCCAGCGCGCCCGAGCCGCCCAGACCGAGGGTGTAGCCGTCGGGCGCGGCCTTGGCCACCAGATCGATGCCGTCGCTGCCGTTCGCGCCGGGCCGGTTCTCGATCACCACCTGCTGACGCAGCCGCTCCGCGAGCAGCGGCACCATGGCGCGCGCGAGGACGTCGGCGGCCTCGCCGGGCGCGAAGGCGACGACCAAGCGGATCGACTTCGTCGGGTAGGTGCTCTTCTGCGCGGCCGCCGGGGCGACGCAGAGCACGGCGCACAGGGCCAGCAGCCCGCGGGTGGCGAATTTCATGCCGTCTCCTTGAAGCGCAAAGGGTAGCGTGCGGGGACGCCGCGCGCCAGTGTCGTGCGCCGGCGGCGGTGCGGGGCTAGCGCCGCCAGAACGCCGGGGTGAACACGACGAGCAGCGTGAACAGCTCGAGCCGGCCGAGCAGCATGGCGGCGGTGCACACCCACTTCTGCAGGTCGGTGAGCGCGGCGTAATTGCCCGCCGGCCCCACGCTGCCCAGGCCCGGGCCCGTATTGGTGATGCTGGCGACGGCCGCGGTCGACGCGCTGAGGAAATCCATCCCGGTCGCCGTGAGGAGCATGGTGGCGGCGAGCGTCGTGCCGCCGAAGACGATGATGAACGCGAGCATGCCGTTGATGACGCTGTTCTCGACGCGCAGCTCGCGCAGCTTCACCACCAGGGCCGCGCGCGGATGGATGAGCGACTTCAGCACGCGCCCGGCGTGCAGCCACAGCAGCTGCGCGCGGATCATCTTGATGCCGCCGCCGGTGGAGCCTGAGCAGCTCGCGAACACGCACAGCGTCAGCATCCACAGCGGGGCGAAGATCGGCCACTGGTTGTAGTCGGTGCTCGCGTAGCCGGTGGTGGTGGCGATGGAGACGACGTTGAAGGTGGCGAAGCGCGCCGCGCTGAGCAGATCCGGGTAGGCGCCCGTGAGGCGCAGATAGGCGGCGATGCCCCAGCAGCTCGCCAGCAGGATGAGGAAAAAGGCGAGTACCTCGGGATCCTTGCGGTAGGGCGCGAGCGAGCGGCCGCTGAAGGCGAGGAAGTGCGTGCCGAAGTTGACACCGGCGATCAGCATGAACAGCACCGCCACGGATTCGATGGCCACTGAATCGAAGAACGCGAAGCTCGCGTCGTGCGAGGAGTAGCCGCCGAGCGGCAAGGTCGTGAAAGCGTGGATGACGGCGTCCAGGGCGCTCATGCCTGCGGCCCAGTAGGCGAGCGCGCACAGCACGGTGAGCGCGGCGTAAACCGCCCACAGGCCCTTCGCCGTCTGCGCGATGCGCGGCGTGAGCGCCTGGTCCTTCATCGGGCCCGGCGTCTCGGCGCGGAACATCTGCCGCCCACCGATGCCGAGCATGGGCAGGATAGCCACCGCGAGCACCACCACGCCCATGCCTCCGATCCATTGCAGCATGGCGCGCCACAGGTTGAGCGAAGCAGGCAGATAATCGAGCCCCACCAGCACCGTTGCGCCGGTGGTGGTCATGGCGGAGGCGGTCTCGAAGTAGGCGTCGGTGAAAGACAGGCCGGGGATGCCCACGAGCAGCGGCAGCGCGGCAAACGCCGGCAGCACGGTCCAGATGAGCGCCACGAGCAGGTAGCCGTGGTGGCGCTGCAGCCCGCCGCGCACGCCGCGCGTCGTCATCCAGAGCAAGGCCCCGGT
>CAZAEG010000099.1:0-2725 GCA_964484035.1 uncultured Enterobacteriaceae bacterium
CTCCTTGCTCTTCGCGTTCCTCGGCTTCGCGACCGCGCTCATGGTCGCTTTGCCGGCGCCACGTGACGCCCTGCTCAAAGAGCTCGGGCATCTCGTGCCGGCGGTGCAGGCGCATGAGGCTCCCGTGGCTCCCGTGCAGGTCGGCGAGCCCGCCGACTTTGACGCCCCCATGCCCGCGGCGCAGAAACTGAACCCGCACGAGCACGAGCAGCGCGCGGTGGCCGAGTTCATCGCCCGGCGCTACCGCGTCGCCGAGGCGGCGAGCAGTGTATTCGTATCGACGGCGTACCGGGTGGGGCGGGAGTTCTCCATCGATCCGCTGCTCATTCTCGCCGTCATGGCGATCGAATCGCGCTACAACCCGGTGGCCGAGAGCTCCATGGGCGCGAAGGGGCTGATGCAGATAATTCCCAGGTATCACCAGGAAAAGCTCATGGAGCACGGCGGCGAGCACGCGCTCCTGGATCCGGAGGTCAACATCCACGTCGGCGCCCAGATCCTGCGCGAGTACATGCGCCGCTTCGGCGCCACCGAGGCGGCGCTGCAGCAGTACGTGGGGGCGTCCGACGAGCCGACCGCGCAGTACTCGGGCAAGGTGCTGGCGGAAAAGGCCCGCCTGCAGCAGTTCCTGGCGCGCGCCCTGCGCGAGGCCTGAGAAGCCTGCTAGAGTGGGCCTTCGCCTGGAGGCCCGCGTGAGCTTGGTCCGCGATTACCGGCGTTGGCAGGCCCTACTCGGGGCCGCACTGCTCGTGCTGGCGGGCGGCACCGCCGCGCAGGGGCTCGGCCGCGAGGACGTCGGCGCCATGCAGCGCGTCATCGACGCGCAGCTGGAGGCGTTTGCGCGCGACGACGAGCAGGGGGCGTTCGCCTTCGCCTCCCCCGGCATCCAGGAGCGCTTCGGCACCGCGGCGACGTTCGCGCAGATGGTGCGCGAGCAGTACGCCGTGGTCTACCGGCCGGCCTCGCGCGCGTTCCTGCGTCCCGTGGTCGAGGAGGGCACGGTGATCTTCCCGGTGCAGCTGAGCGACCGCGACGGACGCGTCTGGGTCGCGCTCTACACCATGCAGCGTGTCGCGGGCACCTGGCGGATCGCGGGCTGTCAGCTGGTCCCCGCCAGCGCCACGGCCACCTAGCGGGCGGCGCAGAAGCGCGCAATGCGCGCGCCGCCTTCCTCGAGATCGGCGAGGCCGCGCGTGTACGCAAAGCGCAGGCAGTGCGCCGTGCCGTGGGCGCCGAAATCCAGCCCCGGGGTTGCCGCCACGCCCGCCTGCTCGAGCAGCTCGAGGGCGAAGCGGCGCGCATCGCCGCCGAAGCGGGTGCAGTCCGCGTACACGTAGAACGCGCCGCGCGGCGGCGCGGGCACCTCGAGCCCCGCGCGCTGCAGCGCCGGCACCAGCAGGTCGCGCCGACGCTCGAACTGCGCGCGGCGCTCCTCCAGCACCGCGATCGTCTGTGGCGTGAAGGCCGCGAGCGCCGCGTGCTGCGCGGCGCTCGGCGCGCAGATGTAGAAGTGCTGCGCCAGCTTCTCGAAGTCGCGCACGCGCGCGCCCGGCAGCACCACCCAGCCCAGGCGCCAGCCGGTCATGCAGAAGTACTTGGAGAAGCTGTTGACCAGCACGACCTCGCCCGGCAGGCCGAGCGCGGTGGCGGGCGGCGCGCCGTACACCAGCCCCTGGTAGATCTCGTCGGCGATCAGCACGCCGCCGCGCGCGGCGACGAACCGCGCGATGCGCTCGAGCTCCGCCGCGTCGGCGACGGTGCCCGTGGGATTGGAGGGCGAGCCGAGCACCAGCGCCTTGGTGCGCGCGCCCCAGGCGCGGCGCACGCCCTCGAGCGTCGGCTGATACTGCGCCCGCGGCGCGAGCGCGAGCGGCCGCGGCACGCCCTCGAAGGCGCGCACGAGATGCCGGTAGCCGGGGTAGCCGGGGTCGGGCACCAGCACCTCGTCGCCCGGATCGACGTACAGCGCGAGCGCGAGCAGCAGCCCGCCCGAGGCGCCCGCGGTGACGGCGACGCGCGCGGGTTCGGGCGCTGCGCCGAACAGGCGCGCGTAGTGCGCCGCGATCGCCTCGCGCAGCGCCGGCAGGCCGAGCGTCTCGGTGTAGGCGGTGCGTCCGTCGCGCAGCGCGCGCACGCCGGCTTCCACGACCGCGTCCGGCGCCGTGAAATCCGGCTCGCCGATCTCCATGTGCACCACGCGGCGGCCGGCGGCCTCGAGCGCCTGGGCGCGGGCGAGCACGTCCATCACCTGGAAAGGCTCGATCTCGGCGGCGCGGCGCGCCGCCAGCAGGCGGGGGGAGTTCAAGGCGCGCACGCTCTGGAGCCGAGGATTATACGGACAGGTTGCTATAATTTTTCCCCGGGTCGAGGAGAGCAATGTGGACGAGCAGCTGAAGAGGAACGCCCTCGAGTACCACAGCCTGCCTCGCCCCGGGAAGATCTCGATCCTCCCCATCAAACAGCTCACCAGCCAGCGCGACCTGGGGCTCGCCTATTCGCCCGGCGTGGCGGCGGCCTGCGAGGAGATCGTGCGCGATCCCGCGCAGGCGATGGCCCTTACCTCGCGCGCCAACCTGATCGCCGTAATCACCAACGGCACCGCGGTTCTCGGCCTGGGCGCGATCGGGCCGCTCGCCGCCAAGCCGGTGATGGAAGGCAAGAGCGTGCTGTTCAAGAAGTTCGCCGGCATCGACTGCTTCGACATCGAGGTGGACGAGCGCGACCC
>CAZAEG010000100.1:0-3324 GCA_964484035.1 uncultured Enterobacteriaceae bacterium
CGCTTCATGTTGGGAATCAAATCGGTACCGCCGGCGATGAGCATCGCCTGCGGACCTTCGCCCGCCAGGATCTTCGCGGCTTCCGCGACCGTGCGCGGCGCGCGGAACTCAAACCACGGCAGCCGCATCATGTCGTTTCACCTCGTTGCCGTCGCCGCCCTCCCAGGGGGGCGGCACGAACATCGGTTTCGGGTACGGCACCTGCGGGAACGCGGCCGGGCCGACGCGCGGCGTCTTGCCCGCCGCCTTCAGCTCGAGCGCCTTGAGCACCTTGTCGGGGGTGATCGGCAGTTCGTCGATGCGCACGCCAACTGCGTCGTAGATCGCGTTCGCCACAGCGGGCATCACCGGCAGCAGCGGCCCCTGCCCCACTTCCTTCGCGCCGAACGGGCAGTTCGGGTCCGGATCCTCGACCAGCTCGGTGAACACCTCCGGCATGTCGAGCGAAGTGAGGCTCTTGTACTCGAGGAGCGAGGGAAACTTGTGCACCAGCGCGCCCGACAGCTTCGCCGGCAGGCGCCGGAACGCCTGCTCCTCCATCAGCGCCTCGCCGAGCGCCATGTAGACGCTGCCTTCCACCTGCCCGCGCGCCAGCACCGGATTCACCGTCCGCCCGATGTCGTGCGCGATCCACACCTTGGGCACGCACACCCAGCCGGTCGCCTCGTCGACCTCCGCTTCCACCACGCAGGCCGTGTACGAGTAGGCCGGCGACGGTCCCACGCCCGCGCCCTTGTAGCGGCCGGGGGCGCGCGGCGGCACGTAGGAGCCCACGGCGCCGAGCGTGCCGAACTTGGTCTCCGCGAACACCACGGCTTCGGCGAACGTCATGCCTTTCTGCGGATCGTCGGCGAAGAACACGCGCCCGTGCGAGAAAGCGACGCGCTGCGGGATGACCATCAGCTGCTCGGCGGCGGCCTCGGCAAGCTGTGCCTTCAGGCGCTCGGCCGCCTGGATCGCGGCGTTGCCCATCATCACCGTGACGCGGCTCGAATACGAGCCGAGGTCGACGGGCGTGAGGCCCGTGTCGCCGGTGACCAGGCGCACGTCGTAGGGGTCGATGCCGAGCACTTCGGCGATGATCGCGGCGAGGACGTCGTCCGAGCCCTGCCCGATCTCGGTCGCGCCGCAGAACGCGGTCACCTGTCCGCTGCGGTCGAGCAGCAGCTGCACGCCCGACTGCGGCATCTTGTTCCAGTAGATCGGCAGCCCCGCGCCGCACAGATACGCGCCGCAGGCGATGCCGAGGCCGCGTCCCGCGGGCAGCTTGCGGAAGCGCTTCTCCCAGTCCGAGCTCAGCACCACGCGCCGGATGCATTCCTCCAGGCCGATCGAGCCGATCTTCAGCCAGTTCGCGGTCAGTGAATTGGGCTTCGCCACCATGGCGAGGCGCAGCTCCGCCGGGTCTTTCTTCAGGTGCTCGGCAATCTTGTCGAGCTGCACCTCCTGGCCGAAGCGCGGCTGCGGCGTGCCGTGGCCGCGCTTGGGGCCGCAGGGCGGCTTGTTGGTGAAGGTGCGGCAGGCGTCGAACTTGTAGCGCGGCAGCTCATAGGTCACCGTCTGCAGCACCCCGGTGTAGAAGGTGCTCGCCGTGCCGTAGGAGCCGTAGCCGCCGCCGTCGAGCAGCGTCTGCACGTGCATGCCGGTGAGCTTGCCTTCTTTTGTGACTCCAGTACGCATGCGCATGAGCACCGGGTGGCGCCCGCGGTGCATGTAGAACACCTCCTCGCGGTTCAGACAGATCTTCACCGGGCGGCCGAGCCTGAGCGCAGCGCGCGACACCACGATCTCGTGGTTGTGCAGGTCGCACTTGCCTCCGAAGCCGCCGCCGTTCGGGCAGGCGATGACGCGAATGTGCGCCGCGTTCATGCGCAGCGCGCGCGCGAGCGCCCGGTGGATGTAGTGCGGCACCTGGGTGGACGACCACAGCGTCAGCTTGCCCTCGCCGTCGGGCGCCGCCACCGCGGCGTGCTGCTCGATCGGCAGGTGCGTATTGCCTTCGTAGAAGAACAAGTCCTCGAACACGTGGTCGGACTTCGCCAGGGCTTCGCCCACGTCGCCGAACTCGTACGCCTGCAGGCGGTGGATGTTGCCGCGCTCGCCGTGCTCGTGGATGCGCGGCTCGGGCGTGGCGAGCGCCTCTTCGGGCGTGGCGATGGTGGCGAGCAGCTTGTATTTGACCTCGATCAGCTCGCATGCCTCCCAGGCCGTCTGCTCGTCAACGGCCACCACCGCCGCTACCGGATCGCCGACGTAGCGCACCTTGCCGTTGGCGAGCGGGTACTCGTCCTGCGACACGGGCAGGATGCCGAAGGAGATAGGGAAATCCTTGCCAGTGAGTACGAGGTGCACGCCGGGATGCGCAGCGGCCTTGGCCCCGTCGATCGCCACGATTTCCGCGTGCGGGTGCGGCGAGCGCAGCAGCTTCATGTGCAGCATGCGCGGCAGCACGATGTCGTCGGCAAACTTGGTGAGCCCCGTCACCTTCGCGCGGCCGTCGACACGGCGCCGGGCCTTGCCCAGCACCTCGAAGTGGGTCTTCGTGCTCACGCCGCCTCCCGCATGCGCTTCGCCGCCTCTTCGATCGACTCGGTGATCTGCTGGTAGCCGGTGCAGCGGCACAGGTTGCCCGAGATCGCCTCGCGGATGCGCTCGCGGCTCGGGTTGGGCTCTCTTGCGAGCAGCGCCTTCGCCGTCATCAGGATGCCGGGCGTGCAGTAGCCGCACTGCGCCCCGCCGAGGTCGGCGAACGCGGCCTGCAGCGGGTGCAGCTCCGATCCCTGCTGCAGCCCCTCCACGGTCTGGACGTCGCGGCCCTCGCACTGCACCGCGAGCTCCAGGCAGGAGAGCACCGGCTCGCCGTCCACCAGCACGGCGCAGGCGCCGCATTCGCCCAGCTCGCAGCCGTGCTTGGTGCCGGTCAGATTGAGCTCCTCGCGCAGCACTTCGAGCAGCGTCTTGTAGGAGTGGAACAGCACCTCCTGCTGCTCGCCGTTCACGCGCAGCTTCATGCGCAGCCTGTTCATGCCAGCCCCTTCACCAGATAGTCGGACAACGTCTCGGCGATCTCCTCGGGCCCCTGCGCTCCGTCCGGGCGATACCAGCGCGCCGTCCAGTTGACCGCGCCCAGCATGGCGCGCGTGACCAGCGCCGCGTCGCCCCGCGGCATGGCCTCGGCGACGAACCCGCGCACCGCACGCTCGTAGGCGTCGCGCTTCTCGATCATCGCTGCGCGCAGCTTCTGCGGCAGCGCCTCGACGTCGAGATGCGCCGTGGCGCCTTCCAGCTCGTCGAGCATGCAGTGCACGTGGGCGCGCAGCACGG
>CAZAEG010000101.1:0-6429 GCA_964484035.1 uncultured Enterobacteriaceae bacterium
ATCGACGCGCGCGCCGCGCGCGAAGGCTGGCCCGCGCTGCACGCCGAGCTGGCGCGCGTCGATCCCGCGACCGCGGCACGGCTCTCGCCCAACGACGGGCAGCGCATCCAGCGCGCGCTCGAGGTCTGGGAGCTCGCCGGCAGGCCGATGTCAGCGCTGTTTGCTTCGGCGAAGCCGGAGCTGCCCTTTCACCTGAAGGCCTACGCGCTGATGCCGGAAGATCGCGCCGAGCTGCACCGGCGCATCGCCGAGCGCTTCGCGCGCATGCTGGCCGACGGCCTGGTGGAGGAAGTCGCGGACCTGCGCAAGCGCTACCCCCTGCATTCAAGCCTGCCGAGCATGCGCTGCGTGGGCTACCGCCAGGCCTGGGGCTATCTCGACGGCGAGTACGGCAGGGACGAGCTGCGCGACAAGGGCATCGCGGCGACGCGCCAGTTCGCCAAGCGCCAGCTCACCTGGCTGCGCAGCCTGCCGGGGATCGAGCCCGCCTCGGCGCTCCGCCTAGAATGAGCGCATCGCGGGGAGGCGGCATGGACATCGGCATCGTCGGTCTGGGCAGGATGGGCGGCAACATGGCGCGGCGGCTCGCGCGCGGCGGCGTGCGCGTGCTCGCCTATGACCGCGAGCGCGCGGCGCGCGAAACGCTCGCGGACGAGCCCGGCGTCACCTGCGTCGAAGGCCTTGCCGCGCTGTGCGCGCAGCTCGAGGGCGAGCGCGTGATCCTGCTATCGCTGCCGGCGGGCGCGGCTACCGACGAGGCGCTCGGCGAGCTGCGGCCGCTCGTTTCCGCGGGCGACGCGCTGGTGGACGGCGGCAACGCGTTCTACAAGGATTCCATGCGCCGCGCGCTCGAGCTCTCGCGGGAGGGGCTGCGCTACATCGATGCCGGCGTCTCGGGGGGCGTGCACGGGCTCGCGCACGGCTACTGCCTGATGCTGGGCGGCACGCCCGCCTCGATCGCCATCTTCGCGCCCTACGCGCGGCTGCTCGCGCCGGCGGTCGAGCGCGGCTGGGTGCACTGCGGCCCGGCGGGCGCCGGCCACTACACGAAGATGATCCACAACGGCATCGAGTACGGCATGATGCAGGCGCTCGCCGAGGGCTTCGCGCTGCTCGCCGCGCGCCCGGATTTCGGCGTCGACGCCGCGCGCATCGCCGAGACCTGGCGCCACGGCAGCGTCATCCGCTCGTGGCTGCTCGACCTGTGCGCCGACGCGCTTTCCCGCGCGGGTGCGCTCGAGGGCGCGGCGCCGGTGGTGGCCGACTCGGGCGAGGGGCGCTGGACGGCGCTCGAGGCAGTCGCGCTCGGCGTGCCCGCGCCGGTCATCACCGCGGCGCTGATGGCGCGCTATTCCAGCCAGGGCGGCGCCGATTACGCGAGCCGGCTGCTCGCGCTGATGCGCGCGGGTTTCGGCGGGCACCCGGTCGCGAAGCGGTGATCGTCGTCGTCATGGGCGTCGCGGGCTCGGGCAAAAGCACGATCGGCGCCGTGCTCGCCGAGCGCCTCGGCTGGGAGTTCCTCGACGCGGACGAGTACCACCCGGCGCCGAACGTCGCCAAGATGGCCGCCGGCGTGCCGCTCACCGACGCGGACCGCCGGCCGTGGCTCGCGCGACTGAACCGTGAGCTGCGCGACCGCAACAATGTCGTGCTCGCCTGTTCGGCGCTCAAGCAGTCCTACCGGGACGTCCTGGCGCAAGGCGCGGACTGCCGCTTCGTGCACCTGCGCGGATCAATCGAGTTGATCCGCGCGCGCCTGCAGCAGCGCCGGCACAAGTACATGCCGGCGTCGCTCCTCGAGAGCCAGTTCGCCGCGCTCGAGCCGCCGGCCGGCGCCATCGACATCGACGTCGCGCGGCCGGCACAGGCGTGCGTGGCGGCGATCCTCGCTCAGCTGCCGATGTGCACCTGATACTTGGCGCCGTTCGACAGCGTGCAGGTGCCGGCGCCCTGGCGCGGCGAGTTCATCTGGTACTCGCAGCTCATGAACGTGCCGGTCGGGCCGTAGGCGCTCGCCACGCCACGGCGCTGATCGCCGTCGACGCGCGTCGCCTCGCCGCTGAGCGTTTCGCCCTGGTAGCTGAGCTGGAAGCGGCCCTTGCCCGTCATCATGTTGACCACCGTGCCGGTGAGCACGCCGGTGCGCGTGGCCTCCTCGTTCGCCGGGTAGAGGCGCACCGGCAGCGACACCGGCATTGCCGCCCCGGCCGCGGCCTGCGGCGGAGCGCCCGCCGGCGCGCCGGTGTAGCCCGGCACGACGTGCCATAGCTGTCCGTCCGGCCCGGACACGACATAGCAGCCGGAAAGCGCCGCGAACGCCAGTGCGGCGGCAATGCTCGATGCGGTTCTCATGATCGCTCCTTCAGGGTCCAGGCGATGCCCGCCTGCGCGTCCATGTTCGGAGCGGACCGCGTACGCCGCGCCTACGGCTGGCTTACCGATCGCTTAGTGCTGCGGCGTCCTGGCTGCGCTCGAGAAACTCCCGGGCGCGCGCCGGCTCGCCCGCCGCTTCCCAGTACCGTCCGATCTCGGCGAGCGCGCGGCCGAACCGGCTGCGCCATCTTTCGCGCGGGTGCAGGCTCCAGGGCTCGTCGGCCTCGCCCGCGAGGAACGGGCCGCGGTACAGCTCCAGCAGGCGCGCGCCCAGGCGCTCGGCGAGCTCCGGCGCGGCCGCGCTGCGCCCCGGCTTGAGCGCGGAGGCCAGCTCGCCCAGCAGCCTCTCGTAGGCCCAGGCGTCGACCCAGAAATAGCGCGCGTCGAGCGAGAGCTTCCCCTCGTGCAGCACAAGCGCGCGATCCTCGCCGAGCAGCTTGCGCAACCGGTGCAGCGTGCTGGTGAACGAGCGGTGCGCCGAATCGCCGTCGATGCGCGGCCACATGGCGTCGGTGATCAGCTCCTCGGCGACGCGCTCGCCGCCGAGCGCGATCAGCACCTTGAGCAGCTCGAGCGGCCGGCGCTGCGCCTTGCCGCCGGCCGCGGCGAGCGGCTCGCCGTGCCGCAGCAGCCGGAAGCCGCCGAGCGTGTGCACGCGAAAGTGCCACGGCCACTCGGGCACGTCGAGCGGCGGGCGCTCGGGGGCGAGGGCGCGCCGTTTGACCAGGCTCCTCGCGTACTCGGTCTCCACGCCCGCGGCAAGCGCGTGCTCGCACAGGCGCGCGATGGCGGCTGGCCGCCACCCCAGGAAATGCTGGTAGCCGTGCTCGCGCCCCAGCGCGAAGCCGCGGCGCAGCGCATTCAGCCCGGGGCGGTGGCGGCCGTGCTCGAGGGCGATGCCGGCGAAGCTGAGCAGGCAGGTGTACTCGAGGTGGTGGCTGTCGATGGTGCGCGCGATGGCGCGCATCTGCCTGAGGTGCGAGATGCACTTCCTTTCGTCGCCGCACTCGGCGAGCACCTGCGCCAGCGCGAGCCGCGTCAGCACCTCGAGAAACGGGCAGCCCACCTCGATCGCCATGCGCAGCGCGAGCTTCTGCTGCTGCAGCGCGCGCATCGGATCCTTGCGCAACGTCGCCTCCCAGGCCTGGAAATGGTGGGTCAGGCACAGGTTGAAGCGGCCCGCGCCGCTCGCCTGCGACTCGAGCTGGCGCGCGAGCGGCGCCGCAGCTTCGAGGTCGCCGCTGCCGAGCGCGCCGCCGTAGCCGTTGACGAGCAGCTGCAGGCTCCAGGTGTGGATGCCGGTGGCGCGCGCGATCTCCTGGCCCTCGCGCATGGCGGCGAGGCAGGGCTCGCCCTCGGCCATCAGCATGTGGTACATCGTCTCGACGTTCTTCAGCGTGAGCAGCGAGAACGGCGACACGCCCGGCCCGGCAGCGAGCCGCCGCATCGCCTCGATCAGGCCGCGGGCGCGCACGTAGACGCCGGTCCACATCAGCGTCAGCGCGGCGAGCAAGCCGACGAACATCTTCAGGTTCGGGTCCGGCACCCGCTGCGAGGCGGCGATGGCGCGCTGGATCCATTGCTCGATGTCGCGGCGCTGCGGCTGGCGCAGCGTGAGCGAGAAGAACATGCTGCAGGCGACGCGCGCCTCGGCCTCCGCCGCGGGCAGCTGCACGCCGTCCGCGGCCATGCCGTCGAGCACCGCGATCCAGCGGTCGAGCAGGGAAAAGTCGTCCAGCTCGTAGAGGATCGCGTCCATCGCGCCCGAGCAGGCGAGCACCATGCCGGTCGGGTCCGGCGCGGCGAGCGTGCGGAACAGCTCGTAGGCGCGCTCGAAACCCAGGCGCCCCTCGCGCGGGGCGCGCTGCGCCTGGCTGGCGGCCGCCCAGTACACGGTCCAGGGATGCGCGTGCTGCACTTCGGGGGGCAGCTCGTCGACCCAGTGCACCAGCGTCTCGGCGCGGCCCTGGGCGAACATGGCGCCGGCGTGCCGCTCGACCAGCCGTGCCATCGCGTCCCAGTCGTGGCCGTCGCGCGCCAGTGCCACCGCCTCTTCGATCTGGCCCGCGCGCTCCAGCAGGGCCGCGGCGTCCCTTTGCAGCTGGCGGCGCCGCTCCTTGGGGATGACTTCCTGCGCGCGCGCCAGCAGGAACTCGCGGAACATGGGGTGATACTGATAGACGGGCGCGGCGTTCGCCTCGTGCAGCGCGACGAAGTAGTTCTCCCGGTGCAGCCGGGCGAGCGTCTCGCCGGCGGCCGCCTCGCCGCTCAGCTCCTGCGCGAGCGCGGCCGTCATCTGCGGCAGGTGCGCGGTCTGCAGAAGGAACTCCTGCGTGCGCGCGTCCGACTTCTGCAGGATCTCGCCCGCGAGGTAGTCGAACACCAGCTGGCGCGTGGCCAAGTCCGGCGCGTCGGCGATCGGCACGCCCATGCGCGCCTGCTGCAGCAGCAGCACCAGCCCCGCCGCCCAGCCCTGCGTCTTTTCGTAGAGCCCCGCGAGCGCGTCTGCCGGCAGCTCCGGGCGGCGCTGCGCGGCGACGCTCGCGGTTTCCTCGCGCGTCAGCCGCAGCTCCTCCCAGCCGATGTGCGCGAGCTGGCGGTTGGCACGCAACCTGGCGAGCGTCGATGGCGGATCGGTGCGGCTGACGACGATGGCGCGTCCGCCGGGCGGCAGCTCGCGCAGCGCTTCGCGCATCGCCTCGTGCAGCGGCGAGGAAGCGGGCACCTCGTGGTAGCCGTCGAAGACGATGGCGAACGGCGCTTTGAGGCGCGCGTAGAGCTCCTGCGCGTAGCGGCGCGAAAACGCCTGCAGCCCGGCGTGGTACTCGGGCGTGAGCAGCGGCAGCGAGGCCCGCTCCTCGCCGTCCAGGTCGGCGACCGCGAGGCCGAGGTAATAGAAGAACGTCGCCGGATCGGCGTCGCCCTCGTCGACCTGGTACCACAGCGTGCGCTGCGGGGCGTGATCGAGCCAGCTCGCCACGGCCGTGGTCTTGCCGCTCCCGGGCGGGCCCGACACCCAGGTGAGCGGCATGTCGCTTGCCTCGTCGAGCAGCGCGAACACGCGCTCGCGCGGCAGGATCTCCGCCAGCAGCGGCCGGGTGGTCTTGCCGAGCGGCGTGCGCCTGCGTTGGGCGGCGGCGTCCATGGCGGTCGGGGGAAATTCTGCACCCGGCAGCGTGCGCCGCGGTAACTTATCGCTTACAGCCGTGCTGCAATGCGGCAGCGGCTAATTCTGCCCGAGCAGGCGCAGCTCCACCGCCCGCATGACCGCGGCAGCCGCCGTATGCACGTCCAGCTTGCGGTAGGCGTTCTTGACGTGCGTGGTTACCGTATGCGCGCTGACCCCGAGCTGCGTGCCGATCTTGGCGTAGCTGCAGCCGCTGGAGAGCAGGCGCAGCACCTGGATTTCGCGGGGCGTCAGCATCCGTCTTCCTCCCTTTTGGGTGCGCGGGCGGCGTTTGCCGCCCTTGCCACCATGATCGGAGGTCGCCGATGACTTGCGGCTCACCGGCGGCTTACGCATCGCTTAAACATCGGCGCCAACGCTACTCCCCGTAAGAGACGATCAGGCTGCGGCCGCGTCTTGCCGGGAGCAGACCGGTGAAGAACCCGTCGAGGCCCTGAACCGTCACGCCCTCTCGGCCGTTCACGAAGTAGCCGCCGCTCGCGCGGTTGGGGAAGTCGAGGAAGATTCTCTCCCAGAGATCCGTCTGCACCCGGGCGAAAGCGAGCAAGCCGCTGCCGTCGTCGATGCGCAGCGCGTCGCCAACCGTGAGGCGGATCCCGTCGCTGCCGTAGAGCAGCGCGTAGGCGAGGAGCCCACTGCCGCCTCGGACATTCAGTTCTGTTCCCGTGGTGATGTCGACCGGGCCATGCGCGAGCGTCTGCGCGTAGCCGTTCCACGCCGTGCCGCCCAGCAGGCTGAAGCTGCCGCCTGCGTTGAAGGTCTGCGGGCCGTGCGCTTGCACCGTGACGTTCGGGCTCGCGCCCGGGGTGATGGTCATGTCGCCGGTGGCGTTGATGCTCTGCGCGCCGGAGGTGACGTCGCCATTGATG
>CAZAEG010000102.1:0-7493 GCA_964484035.1 uncultured Enterobacteriaceae bacterium
GAAGGACGGCTTCGAGGGCGAAGACAAGAAGCCGATGGTGGACCGCGTGGCGCTGAGGAACGGCTCGCTGCAGGGCGCCTACTTCATCATCGCCGCGCGCGCGCTGGGACTGGATTGCGGACCGATGTCGGGGTTCGACAATGCCAAGGTGGACACGTCGTTCTTCCGCAACGGGCGCTGGAAGTCCAACTTCCTCATCAATCTCGGCACGGCCGACCCGGCGAAGGTGTTTCCGCGCAATCCGCGCTTGGCGTTCGAGGAAGCCTGCCGCATCGAGTAGGGTGGGCCAACGGCCCACCGTACGTCACACGCGGATCGTCCCGTCCACGCAGGTCACCGCCTCGCCGCCGATCTCGATCGCATCCGCCGTCACGCGCACCGCCACGCGCCCGTCGCGCCCGACCTGCATGCCCTGGCGCGCGGTGTAGGAAGCGCCGAACTCCTTCAGCAGCCCGGTCTCGCGCAGGAAGGCGCCGACCGAAATATTGCCGCTACCGCACACCGGGTCCTCGGGGATGCCATGCGCGGGCGCGAACGAGCGGACGTGAATCGGCGCCTCCTTCTGCCCGGTCCGGCCGAACACCGTGACGCCGCTCGCGTCGAGCGAGTCGCTCAGCTCGGCAATCGCCGTCATGTCGGGGGCGAGTGCATCCACCGTGCCGGCATCGCCCAGGTCGACGACGATCCACACCGGCCCGACGTCCACGCGCAGCGCGCGCGACTTGCCGAACAGGGGCACCGCCGCGGCCGAGACCTTCGGCACCGGCGCGCGCACATAGATCCTGCGATCCTCGAGTGAGAGTTCGAGCACGCCCGCGCCGCATTCCTGTCTCAACTTGCCGTTCCTCGCTTTCACGAAGCCGCTCTCGAGCGCGGCGTGGGCACTGCCGAGCGTCGGGTGTCCCGCGAACGGCAGCTCCTGGCGCGGCGTGAAGATGCGCAGCCGGTAGTCGGCGCCGGCCTGCGTGGGCCTGAGCAGGAACGTGGTCTCGGAAAGATGGGTCCACGCCGCGATGCGCTGCATTTGCGCCGGCTCGAGGCGC
This sequence comes from uncultured Enterobacteriaceae bacterium, assembly GCA_964484035.1. Taxonomy (GTDB): domain Bacteria; phylum Pseudomonadota; class Gammaproteobacteria; order Burkholderiales; family SG8-39; genus JAABQT01. The sequence continues at coordinate 1,044 of CAZAEG010000102.1, forward strand.
TCGGCGCCGATCACCACCGCCACCGGGTTGCCGAAGAACGGCTTGCCGGTGAAGACATCGACCTGCTTGAAAGGCAGTTGCGTCATCGCTTCCTTGGCGTTGCGCCCTTGCTGTCGAAGTCGTAATGCAGCACCAGCAGGTCGCGCACCGGGCCGTCAAGGCGCAACTTTATCGCCCACTCGCCGAGCATCTCCAGATCCAGCCGCGCCTTGTATTCGCCCGGCTTTGTGCCGGGCTTCGCCTTGGCCGGCTTGACGCTGTGCGCCATCGGCATCGACGGCATGTCCGCGCTCATCGTGACTTCCGCGCCCGCGAGGGGCTGGCCGCCGCGCCTCAGCATGATGGTGCAGTCGTAGACGAAATCCTCGCCGGTCGACTTGCAGCGCAGCTCGGCCTTGGGGGTTTGCGCGTGCGCGAGCAGGGGCAGCGAGAGAAAGATCAGGTAAATCGCTGTCTTAGCCATTGGACCGTCCTTTCGTCGAGAATGCCGCGGGGGCGGTAGATGAGCACCACCGCCACCAGTCCGCCAAACACGATCATGCGGTAGCCCTGAAAGACGCGGGTGCTCTCCAGCACGCCGATGTCGAGCAGCACGCCGAGCAGCGGGCCGAAGGCGGTGCCCAGGCCGCCGATGAGCGCGTACGCCAGGCTGTGGACACCGAGCATGATGTCGAAGTTGCGCGGCTCGATGTAGGTGTTGTGGTGGGCATAGAGCACGCCGCCCAGCGCGGCGAGCGCGCCCGCCGCCGCAGCGACGCCGAGCTTGACGCGCTGCACGTCGATGCCCACGGCCGCCGCGAGCTCCGGATCCTGGCCGATGCCGCGCAGCGTCGCCCCGAGCCTGGAGCGCTCTACGAACAGGAAAAGTCCCAAGACCAGCGCGAGCAGCACGCCGACGATGCCGAGGTAGTGCGCCGGCTCGATGCCGTGCTCGAAGATCCAGCGGATGCCGCGAAAGCCCTGGGTGCCGTCGGGGCCGGCGAGCTCGCCGCCGATGCTGCGCCGCCAATGCAGCAGCTCGAAGAGGATGCGCGCCATCTCGGCCGCGGCGAGCGTGGCCATGGCGAAGTAGAGCCCGCGCAAGCGCAGCGTGGGCAGCGCGACGAGGAACTGGGCGAGGGCGCCGAGCGCCATCGCCGCAGCCGCGGCGAGCGGCAAGGGCCAGCCGTAGAGCGCCGTGAGCATGCCGCCCGCGTAGGCGCCCACGCCGAAGAACGCCTGCTGGCCGAACGACATCTCGCCCGCGATCAGCAGCAGGTACGCCGACAGTGCGACGAACGAAAACAGCCCGATATTGGTCAGGACGCCGATCGCGTACGCATCCATGGCACTCGCGCCGCCAGGAGGACGAAAAGGAGCAGGTAGGCGATGAGGTCGCGCATCTGCGGGCCCAGGTACCACTGGCTGTGCGCTTCGAGCAGGCCCAGGGCGAGGCCGCCGATCACCGCGCCGGGCAGCGAGCCGAGGCCGCCGAGCATCATCGCCAGCAGCCCCTTCATCGTCGCCCACATGCCGAGCATGGGCGTGATCTGGCCGTGGGTGGCGACCACGAGGTAGCCGGCGATCCCGCCGATGGCCGAGGCGAGCGCGAACACGCGCACGAACACCCACGGCACATTGATGCCCGCGAGCGCGGCCGCGGCGGGCTGCTCGATCAGCGCGCGCACGGCGAGGCCGAAGCGGGTGCGGTACAGCGTCCACCACAAGAGCGCGCAGGCGGCGAGCGCCGCACCCAGCATCACCAAGGCGTCGACGCGCAGCGTGAACGGCCCCAGCGCGAGCGGATCGCCCTCGATCAGCATGGGAAAGGCGTACAGGTGCCGGGGCATGACCAGGGTCGCGAGCTCCTCGAACTGCATCCACAGCGCGAAGCTCGCCACCATGGCCGCGATCGCCGAGCCGCCGCGGTGCGGCGCGAAGCACAGGCGCTCCACGTACGCGCCCGCGAGCACCGCCCCGCTCACCGTGATCAGCGCCAGCAGCAGCAGGCCCGCGCCGAAATTGACGTGCGTCCACGTCGCCGCATAGCAGCCGAACATGATGGCCGGGCCGAAGGACAGGTTGGCGCGGCGCAGGACGCCGAAGATCAGCGTGAAGCCGAGGGCGAGCAGGGCGTAGGCGGCGCCGGCGCTCAGGCCGTCGAGCGTGTTCTGGACGAAATCGACGGCCACCGCCTCAGTCCCGGTTCTTGATGACGAGCCCCTGGCCGGTGGGCAGCTCGAGCACCTGGCAGCCGCGCGGATCGAGGAACGCATCCTCGGCGATCTTCTGCTCCCGGTACGCATACCAGCCATAGTCGTCGAGCAGCAGGTACGCCCCCGGCACCAGCCGGTCGAACAGCACGCCGAGCGCGCCGATCTCGGCGGCGGAGGAGTTCATGTCCAGGTGCAGGAAAGCGATTCTTCGCGGCGCCGACTCGTGCAGCACCTCCGGCACGCGGCCGCGATGCACTTCGATGTTGGGGTAGGCGGCGAAGCGGCGCACGACCGCTTCGTGCAGTCCCGGCTCGTGGTACTCGCGCGCATTGCCGTGGCCGGTGTCGAGGTCCGACGCCGGGATGCCCTCGAACGTATCGTAGAGATGCCAGCGCTTCGGGTGATTGCCGAAATCCAGGAACTGCGCGGCGACCGCAGTCATGTAGCCGTGGAACACGCCGCACTCCACGAAATCGCCTTCCAGGCGCAGGGCGTTCCGCGCGCACCAGCACATCACGTGCAGGCGCCAGAGCAGGCTCGCTTCCTGGGCATTGGGCTGCTGGGCGGCGATCGCGGCGACGAAGCGCGGCTCCGCCATGAAGCCCATGTTCCTGTCGAGCGCGATCAGCATGTCGCCTGCGAAGTTACGCGGGTACATGCCGCGGATGACCTCCAGGGCCTGCCGGAACTGGCGCTGCTGGGCGTCGTTCATACCGTAGAACATGATGCTCCTCAGTGCTCCGCGGACCCCAGGTACGCCCTCTGGATCACCTCGTCCTCGGCCAGCGAGCCGGGATCGCCGCTGAAAGTCACTCTTCCCTGCTCCATGAGATAGAAGTGCTGCGCGACCTTGAGCGCCATGTGCGCGTTCTGCTCCACGAGGAAGATCGTGGCGCCGTCGCGGTGCAGCTCGGTGACGATGCGGAAGATCTCCTCCACCACCAGCGGCGCGAGGCCAAGCGACGGCTCGTCCATGAGCAGCAGCTTCGGGCGCGACATCAGGGCGCGCGCCACCGCCAGCATCTGCTGCTCGCCGCCCGAGAGCGTGCCGGCCGGCTGCGCGGCGCGCTCCCTGAGCCGTGGAAAGCGCGCGAGCATGCGCTCGATATCCCCGGCGATGGCGTGCAGGTCGCGCCGGTGATAGGCGCCGGCCTGCAGATTCTCCAGTACCGTCATCGCCGGGAATACGAGCCGGTTCTCCGGCACCAGCGCCACGCCGCGCGCGACGATGGCGTGCGGTGCGCGCCCCTCGATCGCTTCCCCCGCAAAGCGGATGCTGCCGCGCTTGGGCTTGAGAATGCCGGCGATGGTCATCATGAGCGTGGTCTTGCCGGCGCCGTTGGGACCGAGCAGGCAGGTAATGGCGCCTTCGGCCACCTCGAGCGACACGCCCTTCAGGGCCTCGATCTTGCCGTAGGCGGTGACGACGTCCCGAACCTTGAGGAAACTCACGCGGCCTCGCCGCCGAGATAGGCCTTGCGCACCGCCGGGTCCGCGCGGATCGCGGCGGGCGTGCCTTCGGCGATCTTCTGGCCGAAATTGAGCACCGCGATGCGGTCGGTGACTCCCATCACCAGCTCCATGACGTGCTCGACGAGCAGGATGGTGACGCCGCCCGCGCGCAGCTTGAGGATGCGGCTGCGCAGCTGCCCGATCTCCTCGCTGTTCATGCCGGCCGCCGGCTCATCGAGCAGCAGCAGCTTCGGGCGCGCGGCGAGGGCGCGGGCGAGCTCCAGGCGGCGCTGCTCGCCGAAGGCGAGGTTGGCGGCGAGCTCGTTCTGCCGGTGCGCGAGGCCGGAGAACTCCAGCAGCCGTGCGATCTCCGCGCGCACTCCGGCCTGGCCGCCGAGCCAGCGCGCGAAGAAACCCTGGCGCGCCTGATCCTCGGCGGAATTCTGCGCCACCCACAGGTTCTGCCACACGCTCAGCTGCCCGAACAGGCGGATGTTCTGGAAGGTGCGCGCGATGCCTTCACGCAACCGCAGGTGCGTGGGCAGCGCACCGATGTCGCGGCCGCGGAACAGAATGCTGCCCGCGGTCGGCGGCAACAGGCCCGTGATCACGTTCACGGTGGTGCTCTTGCCCGAGCCGTTGGGGCCGATGAGGCCGAAGATCTGCCCTTCCTCGACCTCGAGGTCGAGGCCGTCGACCGCGCGCACGCCGCCGAAATGGCGCGACAGCGACCTCAGCTCAAGCATGGCGCCGCCGGCCGAGGATGCCGCTCGGGCGCAGGTTCATCGCCAGCACGATGAGCGCGCCGAACAGCAGGTTGCGCCAGTCTCCGAGGAACCTCAGGCCTTCGACGAGGAAACCCTGCACGAAGATCACCGCGAGCAGCGTGCCGAACACGCTGCGCAATCCGCCCACGATCGGGTAGGCGATGGCGAACGTGGCGAGCAGGATGTTGAAGCTCAGGTGTTCGATGTGCGTCGTGTAGTGGGCGTACAAGCCGCCGCCCACGCCGGCGATGGCGCCGCCCACCGTCATCGCGCTCACCTTGATCGCGGTCAGGTTGATGCCCGCCGATTGCGCGGCGAGCTCGTCCTCGCCCACGGCGCGCAGCACCGCGCCGTAGCGCGAGCGGTCGAACCACCACAGCAGCGCCATGGCGCCGATCACGAACACCCAGATGAACAGCATCACCTCCCAGGTCTGCCAGCCGTTCTCGGGGAAGAAGCGGATCTGGCGGAAGCCCTCGCCGCCGAGCGGGCCCACCTTGATGTTGCCCTTGGCGATCTGGTAGTCGAAGTTGAAGAAGAACAGCCGCACGCCCTCGCCGAACGCGAGCGTCGCGATCACCAGCATCAGGCCCTTGACGCGCAGCGCCGGAAAGCCCACCGCGCAGGCCACCGCCGCACCGGAGAGCGCGCTCGCGCCGAGGGCGGGCACGATGTGCCAGCCGGCGAGCACGGTGAGCATGCCCGCGGCGTAGGCGCCGACGGCGAAGAAGCCCGCCTGCGCCAGGCTCACCTGCCCGGTGAGCAGCACGATGTACGCCGAGAGCCCGAGCAGCGTGTGCACGCCGATGATCTGGGCCAGGCCGAAGTAGAAGTCCATCGCTAGTCCCGGCTGCCGCGCGGCGCGAACAACCCGGCCGGGCGGAAGATGAGGAAGGCGAACAGCAGCAGCATCACGTACAGGTCGCGCTCGGTCACGCCGCGGTAGAGCTGCAGCACGTTCTCGAAGCCGCCCACCAGCAGTCCCGCGACGATGGCGCCGGGAATGCTGCCCAGGCCGCCGATCACGGTGACGATCAAGCCCTTGATGGTGAGGGGCGTCGTCAGCAGCGGCGAGAGCGTGCCGACCGAGGCGCCGATGAGCGCGCCGGCGAGGCCCCCCAGCAGTCCGGTGATGACGAAAGTCTGCGCGTTGACACGTACCAGGCGGATGCCGCACAGTTGCGCCGCGACCGGCTGCTGCGCCACGGCGCGCGTCGCCAGGCCGAGCTTGCTGCGGTAAAGCAGGGCGAGCAGGGCGATCATCGCCACCACCGAGACCCCGAATACCAGCATCAGGTCGCCGCGCATGCTGAACTCGCCCATGAATATCATCACGTCGCCGAACATCGCCGGATAGGCCTGCGGCATGCCGGCGGTGAGATGCACGATGACCTCATCGATGAGCAGCAGCATTCCCACCGTGGACATGAGCGTGGCGAGCGGGTGGGACAGCGGGATGAAGTGGAAGCAGGTGACATACACGATCCAGCCCAGCACACCGCCGCCGAGGAAGGCGCAGAAGAACACCAGCCACGGGGGCGCGCCCGCAAGCACCTGGAGGATGAGCAGGCCGGCGTAGGCTCCGCCGACCGAGGCTGCGGCGTAGGCCATGTTGATCTTGTGCATCACCCCGAACACCAGCGTGAAGCCGATGCCGATCAGCGCATAGGTCGCGCCGAACAGCACGCCGTCGGAGACTGCCTGCAGGAAATCGAGCATCGGTGAAACAAAACGGGCGCGGGTTCACCGCGCCCGTGGACCCCCTCGCCTCGCGTCTACAGCGGGTTGTACAGGACCTTCCACTCGCCCTTGTTCGCGTGCACGAACAGGTAGGGCTTGTCCGCTTCGCCCTCGGCGTCGCGCTTGGTGGTCCCGATCAGCCCGTCGGTGGTCTTCAGCTTGGCCAGGCCGTCGCGGATCTTGCGCCGGTCCGACTGCACGTCGCCGGGCTTGCCCGAGATGCCTTCCGCCTCCATCACGCGCTTGAGGATGAACATGTTCTCCCAGGCTGCCATCGAATGCAGGTCGGCCGCGCC
>CAZAEG010000103.1:0-5891 GCA_964484035.1 uncultured Enterobacteriaceae bacterium
GTGCCGCTGCACCGGCTTTACCGCCATTTCTCGGAGCTGCCGTACAGCCTGCGGGTTCTGTACACGATGACATTGCTCATCCTCGGCACCGCCTACCTGTTCGCCATGATCTATCTCTTTCACAGCTACTCCGGAAAGGACGGCAATCCGCGCAATCTGACCTACGAGGACATCGTCATCGCCTACAGTGGCAGCGGCAAGGGCTCGCGCCTCGAGGCGGCGCTGCGCGGCTCCATGTCGGCGATGCTGCCGCGCGACGAGCTCGTGACGCTCGTGTCCTGGGCCCAGGAAGGCGGGGATCGCGCGCGCTATGAGAAGGAGATCCGCACGACGCTCGACCGGCGCTGCATCGTATGCCACGACGGCAGCAACCCGCACCTGCCGAATCTGAACGGATTCGACAACGTGCAGAAGGTCACGGAGCAGGATACCGGCACGGCGCTGTTCACGCTCGTTCGGGTCTCGCACATCCACTTCTTCGGGCTCGCTTTCGTCTTTTTCATCCTGGGGACCATTTTCAGCCACGCCTACGTGCGGCCGGTGTGGTTCAAGAGCACCGTGGTGGCATTTCCGTTCGTCGCCCTCACGCTGGATATCGGTTCCTGGTACTTCACCAAGCTGTACCACCCGTTCGCCTGGGTGGTGATGGTCGGCGGCGGCCTGATGGGCCTGTCTTTCGCGTTCATGTGGGTCGTGTCCATGTACCAGCTGTGGTTCACCCGTCCGCCTTCCGTGATCGTGCAGCGCCAGGCAGGCGAGACCACCGATGTCGGCTGACCAATCGAGCTCGAGGATCCAATGAAACGTCTTGCGCTGGGTATCGTATTGACGGTGGCGCTGGTCGGCTGCACGGACCAGGGCGAGCCGACGACCAGGGACGCCAAAGGGAAGCCGATTTCGGTGGACCTCGCCGCGGGCAAGGCGCTCGCCGAGGGCGAATGCCAGGCCTGCCACGGGGTGGACGGCAAGGGCGCCGCGCCGGCCATTCCGCACCTCGCGGCGCAGCGCGAGCGCTACCTGCTCGGCGCGATGAAGGCCTACAAGGAAGGCAAGCGCACGCACGCGGCGCTCAAGGAGATCGTCACCCGCATGAGCGACGCGGACGCGCTCAATGTGGCCGCGCATTACGCCAGCCTGCCGCCCGTTCAGAGCGCGCCGGACAAGGATGCGAAGCGCGACTCGCCCTATGAGCACGGCAAGACGCTGGCCAAGGCCTGCGCCAAGTGCCATGGCGAAGACGGCAACAGCAAGATCGCCGGCATCCCGAGCCTGGCCGGGCAGCAGCCGCAATACCTGGTCGTGGCGATCGACGAATACCTGCGCAAGGAGCGCAAGGCGGCGCCCATGCATGCGCTGCTGCCGGGGATGGCGAAGCTCGACAAGGAGAGCCTGGCGCTGTATTTCGCTTCGCAGGAACCGGCGCCCCGCGGCGCGCCCCCGTTCGGCGATCCTGCGGCCGGCGAGCCGTTGACCGCCGTTTGCGGCGGATGCCACGGCGTGAACGGGGTGAGCGTGGACACCGCAACGCCCGTCCTCGCCAACCAGGACGCCCGCTACCTGGTGGAGGCGATCAAGGCCTACCGGACCACGCGCAAGCGCGAGAACATGCGGCTTTACGTCACCGGGCTGAGCGACAAGGACATCCAGAGCATCGCCGCGTTCTACTCCGTGCAGCGATCGAAGGCCGCCGAGAAGGGACAGACGCTGGTCAAGGACCTCACCGAGCGCTGCGAGCGCTGCCACGGCGAGGGGGTCGACAATCCCGCAGTGGCCGTGCCGAAGATCAGGGGTCAGGACCGGGACTACCTGATCATGGCCCTGCGGGCGTATCGCGACGACCGGCGCGAAAGCTCGACCATGCACAAGATGAGCCTGCCGTACAGCGACGCCGTGATCGAGAGCATCGCTTCGTACTACGCCGGCCAGCCGGCGAAGTAGGAGGCACCGGGAACGGCGTACGCAGCCGGCGCTTTGCATGGGTGATCTAGACAGCCCTTGATTGCAGGATGCAAAATGCACAACGTCGTCCCGGCCAATCAACAGGGAGCAAGTGATGAAGTCCGCAATCCTCGCAGCGACGCTCGTCGCCGTTGCGCTTGTCGCCGGCGACGCCTTCGCAGTGGTGGATCACACCGAATTGGTGAAGGGTCCGTTCCAGAGCGGGCCGGACGTAACCCGGGCCTGCCTGCAGTGCCACCAGGAACAGGCCCAGGATTTCATGAAAACGGTGCACTGGACCTGGAGTTCGCGGCAGAAGGCTGAGGGCAAGGAGTTCCAGCTCGGCAAGATCAACGCGGTGAACAACTACTGCATTTCGCTGCCGTCGAACGAGCCGCGCTGCACCAGCTGCCACGCCGGTTACGGCTGGAAGGACGCAAGCTTCGATTTCGGGAAGGCCGAGAACATCGACTGCCTGGTGTGCCACGACTCCACGGGCACCTACAAGAAGCTGCCGGCCGGCGCGGGCCATCCGGCCTACAAGGACACCGAGTTCCCGCCCAAGTCGGGCAAGGTGTGGCCGGCGGTGAACCTGGAGAAGATCGCCCAAAGCGTCGGAATGCCGAGCCGCGACAACTGCGGCGCCTGCCATTTCTTCGGCGGGGGTGGCGATCACGTCAAGCACGGCGACCTCGACAGCTCGATGGGCAAACCGCCGCGCTCGATGGACGTGCACATGGCGGTGGACGGGGCGAACATGAGCTGCACCGCGTGCCACAAGTCGCAAAAGCACGTCATCGCGGGCAAGGCGATGTCCGTGTCGGTCGCGGGCGGCGGCCAGACCCTGGACTGCAGCGATTGCCACGCCGGCACACCGCACCAGAACAACCCCCGGCTCAACAGGCACGCCGAACGCATCGCGTGCCAGACCTGCCACGTGCCGACGTTCGCGCGCACGCTGCCGACCAAGGTGTGGTGGGACTGGTCCACTGCGGGCAAGGACCGGCCGGCATCCAAGGATCAGTATGGCCTGCTCACCTATGACAAGATGAAGGGCGATTTCAAATGGGCCAAGGACGTACGCCCGACCTACCTCTGGTTCAACGGCACGGTAGGCCGCGTCCTGATCGGCGACAAGATCGACCCGAGCAAGCCGGTCCACCTCAACTATCCGAAGGGGGAGCGCGGCGACAAGAGCGCCAAGATCACGCCGTTCAAGATCATGCGCGGCAAGCAGCCCTACGATTCGGGCAACAACGTGATGGCGCTGCCGCACCTGTTCGGCCCGGGCGGCTATTGGCAAACCTACGACTGGTCGAGCGCGCTGGCCAATGGCATGAAGGCCGCGCAGTTGCCCTACAGCGGCAAGCATGGCTTCGTCGAGACCGACATGGCCTGGAAGGTAAATCACATGGTGGTGCCCAAGGCGAAGGCGCTCGGCTGCAACGAGTGCCACGGCGCGAACGGCCGGCTCGACTGGGCTGCGCTCGGCTATCGGGGCGACCCGCGCCGCGGGAAGTAGCTACTGCGGGCGGCCTTGCGCCGCCGCTTGTTCGGCTAGCCCTTCACGGCCTTGGCCCCGAGCCGGCCCCAGGCCTCGATGCTCAACCACAGGAGCAGGCCGATCCCTAGGACGGGAACCACGACGGCGCAGGCGACACCGATCAGGACTACGCCGAGCATCGTGGGAAGCGCCTTCAGGAGGCTGCCCCGGGGCACCGCAGCCGGGCGCGGCGCTGCGGCCTGTTCGGGCGTCTGCTGCACCAGACTTGCGAGCATGCCCAGTCCGACCACCGGAAAGATGAGGATGTAGGCAAGGCCGATAAAGGGCGCCAGCAGGAACAGGACGATACCCTTCAGGCGTGCTACGGGCTCGGAGGTTGCCTGCGTGGGCGCGACTTCGGCCAGCGGTGTCTGGCGCTGCAACCCTGCAACCGATTCCCGCGCTTGCAGCACACGGTCTACCGCCGGCGCGAGGCGCGCAGGCGACAGGGGCTCGTGCAGGAACTCGATGCCACCGGCGGCGGCCGCGCCTGGCGGGACGGTCCCAGGGCCGCCGGCGCCGAAGATGACCACGGGCAGAGCGGGCCAGCGGGCCCGGATCTCCTCCGCCAGCTCCAGGCCGCTCATGCCCCGCATCACCATGCCGGTGAATACCGCGTCGACCGCGCCCTGGCCCAGCTGCCAGAGTGCGTCTTCGCCGCTTGGCGCCGTGACCAGGTCACATGCCCTGGCCGACAGTACCTGTTCGAGTCCGGTGCGCACGGCGTGGTCGCTGCCGACCAGGAGAATCCTGCGCGCGCTACGCACCGTTCGCGCCCGAGAACATGCCGATCAGCACGAACACCAGCAGCAGCAAGCCGCAGCCGATCAGCGTGAAGCCCAGTATCCTCGATCCCAGGGTCATGGGCTCGGAAGGCGCATCGACCAGGTATTTTTCCAGCTCCCCGGCGGCGAGCAGCCGGTTGTATTCCACCCGGTGCTCGCGCCTGAATTGCTGCAGAGGCATCGAGCCGGTGAACATCACCACATCCAGGGGAAACTTGTCCGGCCGCAGGTGGTTGTTGAAGAAATGCACCGTGAACAGGAACAGGACCGCCAGCAGCGCCTCCTCGCCATGGAAGATGGTGGCCACGTTGAACGCCCAGCCCGGCAGGAACGTCGCGGTGAGGTTCGAGAACCACAGCATCAAGCCGGTGGCGCCGATCAGCAGCACGGCCGCGAACGGCGCCCAGTAGTCGAACTTCTCCCAGTACGTCCAGCGGTCGAACACCGGCCGCGGCCCCAGGCCGAGGAACCATCTGACCATCGCGACGAGGTCCGACAGGTCCTGCCAGCGCGGCACCAGGGAGTTGGGCCCGAACCAGTCGAAACGCTCCCGATGGCGGCCCAGCTGCACCGCGAAATAGATCAGTTGCCCGAAGAACACGGTGGCCAGCAGCACGGCGAAGGTGCGATGGATCACGGCCGCGGCTTTCGGGCCGCCCAGCCAGGCCATCACCTTGGGCGCCCAGGCCGTGTCCGCGTACAGCACCGCCATGCCGGTCAGCGCCAGGACCATCACGCACAGGGCGAGCGTCAGGTGGGCGACGCGCCAGCCGAGCGGGAAGCGCTGCATCTGCTTGCCCCGGAACCTGCCATCGAGCAGTTCGTCGGTCTTCACGTGCGCCCGCGGCAGGCGCTGCTTGCGCTCCTTGTATTCGCGGTACAGCCACAGGGCGGTATGCGCCCAGAAGAACGCGAAGGTGCCGGCGATCAGCAACAGCATGAGCTTGGACGCGATCCAGATATGCGGATAGCGGGCGAAATCGTGCGACGTGCCGTGGGGTTCGAACGTCGTGTAGCCCTCGGTGGCGCCGGCGTGGCATTTCCGGCAGGTCTCGAGGCGGTTGTCCGGATGCATCGCGGCTTTCGGATCGTTCACCCTCTGAATGCCGTGGCTGCCGTGGCAGTCATAACACTTGGCCGTATAAGCGTAACCCAGAGTGTTCACCTGCCCATGGTAGGTACTGGTGTAGGTCTTCAGGCTTTCGGCGTGGCAGCCGCCGCAGTTCTTGGTGATCGCCAGTTTGGCGGGGTCCTGCGCCGGATCGGCGATGTCGTGCGTGGTATGGCAGTCCGAGCAGACCGCCGCGGCCGGGTTCTTGTCTCCCAGCGCGGCCTTGCCGTGCACGGAAGCCGCGTACTGCGCGCGTTCCTTGGCGTGGCACCGGCCGCAAACGTCCGGGATGCTCAGCCGCCACTCGGCGCGTTCGGCGCTGTCCGTGGGGTAGACGTAGTGCGGGGCGTGGCAGTCGTAGCAGATGGCGTTGCTGCGCGACGGGTCATCGCGCCTGGAACGCGCATGGACGGACTTCATGTAGTGGTCGATCTGCTGCACCACCACCCCGAGCCGCTCGTGCTCCCCGGTCGTCTTCTCCTCGACGGCGGCACGCCACAGGGCGTCGTGGCAG
>CAZAEG010000104.1:0-3582 GCA_964484035.1 uncultured Enterobacteriaceae bacterium
CGCATCGCCGCATGATACAAATTGTTACGCCTTGTTACGCACTGCGTGCCGGCGGAGGACTAACCTTTGCTTCATGCGGCGGGTACTGATCCTGGCGGTGGCGGCAGTAATCGGCGCGCTCGCGGCGGCCGGGCCGGCCGACGCCCACGGCCGCCGCGGCCGCGTCCACTTCGGCGTGGTGATCGGCGGGCCGCTGTGGTGGCACGCGTGGCCGCACTACCCCCGCTACTACGAGCGGGTGATCGTGGAGCGGCAAGGACCCACCGTTTACGTGGAGAAGGACGCCGACGGCGTGGAGCGCGACGCTGACCAGTACTGGTACTTCTGCCCGGATTCCGAAACCTACTATCCCTACGTCAAGCAATGCGCGAGCCCATGGCACCGAGTCGCACCCCAGCCGTCGCAATAGCCGCGGCGGCGCTTCTGATGGCTGCCTGCGCCACGGCGCCGACCGGCCCGTCGGTGCTGGTGCTGCCGGGCAGCGCGAAGAGCTTCGAGCAGTTTCGCGCCGACGACTACGAATGCCGGCAGTACGCCGGCTTCCAGGTGAACGACACCACGCCCGACCGGGCCGGCGAGCGGAGCGGCGTGAAGAGCGCGGCCATCGGCACCGCCGTGGGCGCGGTCGCGGGCGGGCTGCTCGGCGGGCACGAAGGCGCGGCCAGCGGCGCGGGCGCGGGCCTGATCGTCGGCGCGCTCGCCGGCACGGGCGCGGCGCAGGGCTCGCAGCGCAGCGCGCAGCAGCGCTACGACCACGCCTTCCAGCAGTGCATGTACGCGAAGGGACACAAGGTGCCGGTGGAGGGCTACGCGCTGCCGCCTCGGGGTACGCGCCGCGCGGCGGTGCCGCTCCCGCCTCCGCCCAAGCCCTAGGGCATCTGAATCTTCCCGCCGCCGCCGAGCCCGCCCATGCCGCCGGCAGGCGGCAACCCGCCCTGCGGCACGACGATGGACGACGCGGCCTGGCGCCGCAGCTCCTGCAGCTCCTTCATGGTGCGCTCGATCGCCTCCTTGGCGAGCGGGCCGAACTGCTTCGCCGCCTCTTCCAGCGTCTTGGCCGGGATTTCGAAAGCGATCGGCAGCGTGCCGACCTGTGTCAGCACCTGGGTCTCGCCCACGTAGATGACGGGCCGCGCGACGTCGGTGGTGGCGTCGGCCCTGACCGGGGTCATGCGGCGGATGGTGCCGATGCGCCGGTCGGTGAACACTTCCTCCAGGTAGAGCGCCGCCGGATCCAGCTTCGGATCGGTGCCGCGTTGCTTTTCATCTTCCGCTGCCATGTGCGTCCTTTGCGAATGGGCGAATGGCGCTAGTTTACTGCGCGCGCGGCCGCCGACCCGCTCACGCGCGCAGCTTGAAGCGCTGGATCTTCCCCGTCGCCGTCTTCGGCAGCTCGTTCGCGAACTCGATCCAGCGCGGGTACTTGTACGGCGCGAGCTTCTCTTTCACGTACGCTTTCAGCTCGTCCTCGCTCGCTTTGGTCCCGGGCTTGAGCACCACGTAGGCCTTCGGCTTGACCAGCTTCTGCTCGTCTTCCTTGCCGACCACGGCGGCCTCGAGCACGGCCGGATGGCCCACCAGCGCGGCTTCCACCTCGGCCGGCGACACCCAGATGCCCGACACCTTCAGCATGTCGTCGGTGCGCCCGCCGTAGGCGTAGAAGCCGTCGGCGTCCTGCGTGTACTTGTCGCCGCTCTTGGTCCAGGCGCCGACGAAGGTCGACCGGCTCTTCGCGCGGTTGTTCCAGTAGTACATCGCGCTCGTCGGCCCGGAGATCTCCAGCTCGCCGAGCTCGCCCTGCTGCACCGGGCTGCCCTGCTCGTCGACGAGGCGCAATTGATATCCCGGCACCGCCTTGCCCGTGGTGCCGTAGCGCATTTCGCCCGGGCGATTGGAGAGGAAGATGTGCAGCATTTCGGTGGAGCCGATGCCGTCGAGGATGTCGAGGCCGGTCCGCTCCTTGAAGCTCTTCGCGATCTGGGGCGGCAGCGCCTCGCCCGCGGACACGCAGATGCGCAGCGCGAGGTCCGCCTTCTTCGGGAAGCCGGGATCCGCGAGCATCGCGGCATACAGGGTGGGTACGCCATAGAAGAAGCTGGGCTTTCTCTCCACGAGGCGCTTGAAGACCGACGCGGGCGTCGGCCGCTCGGCCATCAGTACCGCGGTCGCGCCGGCGGCAAGGACGAAGGAGAGCGAATTCCCCAGGCCGTAGGCGAAGAACAGCTTCGCCGCGGAAAAGACGACGTCGGTGTCCCTGATGCCGAGCACGCCCTGCGCGTAGAGCTCGGCGGTCTCGATCATGCTCGAATGCGCGTGCACCGTGCCTTTCGGCATGCCGGTCGAGCCCGAGGAATAGAGCCAGAAGCAGGCGTCGTCGCGCGTGGTCGGCGCCGGCTCGAACTTTGGTTCGCCTTTCGCCAGGACGCCGTCGAACGGGGCACCGGTCACGATCACGTGCTGCAGCAAGGGTAGCTTCTCGAGAATCGGCTTGAACTGCGGCAGCAGCGCCTCCGACACGACCAGCGCCTTCGCGCGGCTGTCGGCGAGCATGTACTGGTAGTCCTTCGTGGTGAGCAGCGTGTTCACCGCCACCGGGACGATCCCAGCCTTGATCGCGCCGAGAAACGCCACCGGCCAGTCGGCGGTGTCGTGCATCGCGATCAGCACGCGCTCTTCCCTGCGCAGGCCCAGGGCGAGAAGCCCGCTGCCGAAGCGGTTCACGCGCTCGGCGAGTTGCGCATAGGTGAGCGCGCCCCGGTCGTCGTGGAATGCCGCCTTGGCGCCGCGCCCGGCGCGCAAGTTGCGCTCGATCAGGTCGTGGGCGGCGTTGTAGTCGCGCGGAACGTCCATGCAGCACCTCCTCCCCGGTTCCGATTCTAGGCGGTCTGCGCGAGCCTTTCGCGCACCTTCTCGACCCAGGCCTGCGCCCAGTCGAGCGCCACCTCCTCGGGCAGCGTGCCGCTCGAGGCGTCGTGCATGTAGCGCTCGCCGATGCGCTCGGCGCCCAGGCCGGAGAGCAGCTCGTCGAAGCGCTTGCCGCCGAAATTGAAGGTCTCGGCGTAGGTACGGTCGCCCAGGCCGAACACGCCGTAGCGCACGCCGGCAAGGTCGGGCTTCTGCGCACCGAGCGCCTCGTAGAGCGCCTTGGCGTTGTCGGGCACGTCGCCCTGGCCGTAGGTCGACGTACAAACGAGGAACACCGCCTCGCGATCGGCGAACACCGATGGCTCGAGCTTGTCCATGAGATGGGTGACGACCTGGATGTCGTCGCCGTCCAGCGCCAGCTCCATTTCCTGCGCGCACATCTGCGCGGTCCCGGTCATCGTGCCGACCAGAATGTTGATTTTCATCGCCGACACACTATAATGCAGCCTCTCTCGTCACGCAAGCACTATAACGCATGGGCGCCCCTCACCTCCCGCTGCACCGAGAAGACCAGAGCGAAGCCGCGTACCTGGCCCGGCTCGGCGAGCGCGTGCGCGCCTGGCGCGCCGAGCACGCCATGACGCGCAAGACGCTCGCCCTCGCCTCCGGCGTCTCGGAGCGCTACCTGGCGCAGCTCGAATCGGGCCAGGGCAACAT
>CAZAEG010000105.1:0-12923 GCA_964484035.1 uncultured Enterobacteriaceae bacterium
GTGATCTCCTGCCAGGACCGGGCGCCGTCGGTGGAGCGAAACACGCCGTTATGGTGCTGCGCCCACATCACGTCGGGCCGGGCGGCGCACAGCACCAGGCGGTGGACGTCCTGCGCGTTCTGCTCGAACTTGCGCTCCGGCGGCATGTACTCCGCGTACATGCCCTGCGCGCAGATCGACCAGCGCCGGCCGCCATCCCGCGTCTGCCAGGCGCCGCCGGTGGACACGCCCACGGTGATGCGCATCGGGTCCTGCGGATCGATGGCGATGGAATGGATGCCGGCATGGTCGTAGCCGCCGCCGGCCCACTCGAGGCGCTCGGGCCGGTCCCAGAGGCTGCGCACGAGCGTCCAGCTCGTGCCGCGATCCTCGGACGTGAACAGCCCACCGGGGATCGTACCCGCCCAGAGCCGCTTGCCGTCGGACTCGAGCGCCCAGAGCTGCACCAGCTTCCACGGCGTCTTGTCGTTCGCATCCGCCGGCTGCGGCGGGTACTCCGGCGCCGCCACCTCTTCCCAGGTCTTGCCGCCGTCCGCGCTGCGCCGCAGCTTCACGCCGAAGTGCCCGAGGTTGAGCGCGGCGTACAGCGTGCCGTCGCGATCCGGCAGGACCATGCTCACCGGGTCGCCGAGGAAGCGCGGCTTGCCGATGCCGCGCGCGCCGATGATGAACAAGCCCTTTCTGGTGCCGACGTAGAGCTTCATCCTCAGCCTCCGGTCAGTGCCTGCATCACGTACACCTCGCTCGCCGCGCCCACCGCCTCGTCCAGGCGTTCGCGGTCCTGCACGCGCTGGCCGTCGACGAAGACGACCACGTGCCTGCGCAGGTGGCCCTGCTCGTCGAGGACATAGCCGCGCGCCTGCGGCTGCGCGGCGAACACCTGCGCCAGCACCGTGCGCAGCGTGCCCGCCGCGACCTCGGTTTCCGGGCAGCTCACGTGGCGCTGCAGATTGGAGGTGAAGACGACGCGCGGCACGGCGCTATCCCCGCAGTCTCAGAGCAATATCCGCCAGCCGCCGGCCCTGCGCAATGCACAGCGCGCGCTCGGTATCGGTGACCGGCTGATCGTCTGCGGCACCCGCGAAGTGGCTCGGACCGTAGGGTGTCCCGCCCGAGCGCGTGGCGCTCAGCTCGGCCTGGGTGTAGGGCATGCCGACGATCAGCATGCCGTGATGCAGGAGCGGCAGCATCATGGCGACGAGCGTGGCTTCCTGCCCGCCATGGATCGACCCCGTGGAGGTGAAGACGCATGCCGGCTTGCCCGCCAACGTGCCTTTCAGCCACAGCGGCACCATGCCGTCGACAAAATGCTTGAGCGGCGCCGCCATGTTGCCGAAATATCCGGGGCTGCCGAGCGCGAGGCCGGCGCACTCCTCGAGGTCGGCGAGCTCGCAATAGGGCGCCCCTGCCTCCGGAATCTCGGGCTGCGCCGGCTGCGTGACGGCGGACACCCTGGGCACGGTGCGCAGGCGCGCGGTGGCGCCCGGCACGCGCTCCACGCCTTCGGCCACGAGCTCCGCCATGCGCCGCACCGCGCCGCCGGCGCTGTAGTACAGGACGAGGATGTCCGCCACGGCCTGTATCATACGGGCCCGATGCACCGCACAGCACAACGGCTGCTCGAGTTCCTCCTCGCGCTGCTGCGGCGCTTGCACGAAGATCGCGGCCTGCAGACCGCCGGGTCCCTCACGTACACGACGCTGCTCGCGCTGGTGCCCCTGATCACGGTGGCGCTCGCGCTATCGAGCGCGTTCCCCGTGTTCGACCAGGCCATCGACGCGCTCGGGCGGTTCGTGGCCGCACAGCTGATGCCCGAAGGCAGCGCACGCATTACCCGCGTGTTCGGGGCCTTCGCCGAGAGCGCCGCGCGCGTGACCGCGTTCGGCCTCGCATTTCTCGCCGTCGTCGCGCTGATGCTCGTGCTGACGGTCGACGAGGTGCTGAACCGGATTTTCCGCGTGCAGCGCCGCCGGCCCCTGGGGCAGCGCCTGGTGGTCTATTGGGCGGTACTGACGCTCGGCCCGGTGCTGATCGGCGCCAGCCTGTCGATCACCTCGTTTCTCGTGGGCAACTCGCTGGGCATGCTCGACCTGGGCGGGTTCGCCAAGGCGGCGCTCGACCTGCTCACCTTCGTGTTCACGTGCGCCGCGCTGACGATGCTCTATCTGGTGGTGCCTTTCCGGCGCATCGAGCTGCGTCACGCGCTGGCGGGCGGCATTGTCGCCGGGGTGATCTTCGAGCTGGCCAAGCGCAGCTTCGCGCTCTATGTCGCCAAATTCCCCACCTACACGCTGATCTACGGCGCATTCGCCGCATTCCCGATTTTTCTCATCTGGGTGTACCTGTCCTGGGTGGTGGTGCTGTTCGGCGCGACGCTCACCGCCATGCTGCCGGCGTGGCGCGCGGCGCACGCCTTGCGCAGCGACGCGCCGGGGCGCGACCTGTTCGATGCGCTCGCCGTGCTTCGCGTGCTGGCGCGCCAGCAGGGCGACCTGGGCGTCGGCCGCATTGCGGCGCAGACGGGCCTGACGCCCGAGCGCTGCGAGCGCGTGCTGGAGCGTTGCGCCCGCCTGGGCTGGGCGGCGCGCACCGGGAAGGATTCCTGGCTGCTGGCGCGCGACGCCGGTGCCATCCGCGTTGCCGATGTCGTCGGCGCCTTCGCCATCGATATCGGGGCGCTGCGCGCGCAGGCCTCGCCGAGGCTGGCGGAGCACCTCGAGCGCGCCGGCGAGACGCTGACCATGACGCTGAAGGACATCGCCGCCGAGGAGCCGCCTGCATGAACGACATCCCGCGCCGCGAGCGCCTGATCGCCGCCCTCGACGTGCCCAGCGCCGCCGAGGCGCGCGCCTACGCGCAGCGCCTGGGCGACGCGGTGCGCTTCTACAAGATCGGGCTGGAACTGTTTACTGCCGGTGGCTACTTCGAGCTGCTCGAGTGGCTCAAGGCGCGTGGCGGCAAGGTGTTCGTCGATCTCAAGCTCTACGACATCCCGGAGACAGTGCGCCGCGCGGTCGCCAACCTGCGCGCGAGCGGCGCGAGCTTCCTCACCGTGCACGCCGAGCGCTCCATCATGGAAGCGGCGGCGCGCGAGAAGGGCGAGCTGAAGATCCTCGCCGTCACCGTGCTGACGAGCTTCGACCAGCACAGCATCGCCGAGATGGGCCATGCCGGCAGCGTGGCAGACCTGGTGCTGAAGCGCGCGCGCGCCGCGCTCGAGTCGGGCTGCGACGGCGTCATCGCCTCGGGGCTGGAAGCGCCGAAGATCAAGGCGGCGTTCGGCGAGCGGCTGCTGGTGGTGGTGCCCGGCGTGCGGCCCGCGGGCGCGGCGGCGCAGGACCAGAAGCGCGTCGTCGACGTCGCGCAGGCTTTCGCGAACGGCGCCGACTACATCGTGGTGGGACGTCCGATCCGCGATGCGGCGGATCCGCGCGCCGCGGCGCAATCCATCCAGAACGCCATCGCATCGGCGCTGCAGCGCTGACGCGGCGCAACACGGCGGCATGCAAGTCGCGTACAATGCGCGACGTTTTTCTTTTCTGATCAAGCTCATGTCGCGCGCCATCCGCAACCTCGCTATCATCGCCCACGTCGACCACGGCAAGACGACGCTCGTCGACAAGCTGTTGCGCGCCACCGGCACCTTCGCCGCGCACGAGGAGCTGCAGGAGCGGGTGATGGACTCCAACGACCTGGAGCGCGAGCGCGGCATCACGATCCTCGCCAAGAACTGCGCGGTGCGCTACGCAGGCACCCACATCAACATCGTCGACACGCCGGGCCACGCCGACTTCGGCGGCGAGGTCGAGCGCGTGCTGTCGATGGTGGACGGGGTTCTGCTGCTGGTCGACGCGGTGGAAGGCCCCATGCCGCAGACGCGCTTCGTCACGCGCAAGGCGCTGGCGCTCGGCCTGAAGCCCATCGTGGTGGTGAACAAGGTGGACCGGCCCAGCGCGCGCGCGCAGTGGGTCGTGAACCAGACCTTCGACCTGTTCGACAAGCTCGGCGCGACCGAGGCGCAGCTCGACTTTCCCGTGGTCTATGCCTCGGCGCTCGAGGGCTGGGCGAGCCTGGAGCCGGGCGCGCGCGGTGGCGACATGCAGCCGCTTTTCGAGGCGATCCTCCAGTACGTGCCGATGCGCGACGAGGACGCCGAGGGACCGCTGCAGCTGCAGATCTGCTCGCTCGACTACTCGAGCTACGTCGGCAAGATCGGCATCGGGCGCATCCGCCGCGGGCGCCTCAGGGCCGCGCAGGAGGTGCTGGTGCTGAACGGTCCGGATGCCCAGCCCGTCAAGGCCAAGGTCAACCAGGTGTTGATGTTCGAGGGCCTGCAGCGGGTGCAGGTGGAGGAGGCCGAGGCGGGCGACATCGTGCTGGTGAACGGCATCGAGGAGCTCGGCATCGGCAGCACGCTGTGCCATCCCGAGCACCCCGAGGCGATGGCGCCGCTCAAGGTGGACGAGCCGACGCTGACCATGAACTTCCTCGTCAACGCCTCGCCGCTCGCGGGACGCGAGGGCAAGTACGTCACCAGCCGCCAGATCCGCGAGCGCCTGGAGCGCGAAACGAAGTCGAACGTCGCGCTGCGCGTCGAGTATCCCGAGGACACCGACACCTTCATCGTGCACGGGCGCGGCGAGCTGCACCTGACGATCCTGCTGGAGAACATGCGCCGCGAAGGCTACGAGATCGCGGTCTCGCGCCCGCGCGTCGTCATCAAGGAGATCGGCGGCGTGCGCTGCGAGCCGTTCGAGGTCCTCACCGTGGACGTGGAGGAGGCCAGCCAGGGCGGCGTGATGGAGGAGCTGGGACGGCGCCGCGGCGAGCTGCTCGACATGCAGCCCGACGGCAAGGGACGCGTGCGCCTCGACTACCGCATCCCGGCCCGCGGCCTGATCGGCTTCCAGGGCGAGTTCATGACCCTGACGCGCGGCACCGGCATCATGAGCCACGTGTTCGACGAGTACGCCCCCGCCAAGGCCGAGGAGATGGCCGAGCGCAGAAACGGCGTGCTGGTGTCGCAGGACGATGGCGTGGCGGTGGCCTACGCCATCTGGAAGCTGCAGGAGCGCGGCCGCATGTTCGTCTCACCCGGCGAGCCGGTGTACGAGGGCATGATCGTCGGCATCCACAGCCGCGACAACGACCTGGTGGTCAACCCGATCCGCACCAAGCAGCTCACCAACATCCGCGCCTCGGGCAAGGACGAGGCCATCGACCTCGTGCCGCCGATCGGCCTGACGCTCGAGTACGCCGTGGAGTTCATCGCCGACGACGAGCTGGTCGAGATCACGCCGAAGTCGATCCGGCTGCGCAAGCGCTTCCTGAAGGAAAACGAGCGCCGGCGCGCGGAGCGCGCGGCCGCCTAGGGAATCGGCACCGCCTCGAGCAGCTGCGCGCCGACGTCCACGCGGCGCGCGGTATCGTGCGCCGGGCGCAGGCGGTGGGCGGCGACCCCGGGCAGGATCGCCTGCACGTCCTCGGGAATCACCTTGTCGCGCTCCTCGAGCAGCGCCCAGGCGCGCGCCGAGTGCACCAGCGCGAGCGCCGCGCGCGGCGACAGCCCCGCGACGTAGTCCGGCGAGCGCCGCGTGTATCCCACGATCGCCTGCACGTAATCGAGCAGTGCCGGCGCCACGTACACGCGCTGTGCGTCGGTCTGCAGTTCCATCAGCTCGGCCGGGCTCATGCAGGGATCGAGGCTGGCGAGGAGATCGCGCCGGTCGGCGCCGGCGAGGAGCGCGCGCTCCGCGTCGCGGTCCGGGTAGCCGAGCTCGATGCGCATGAGGAAGCGGTCGAGCTGCGATTCCGGAAGGGGAAAGGTGCCCACGTGCTCGGACGGGTTCTGCGTGGCGACGACGAAGAATGGCTCGGGGAGCTTCCTCGTCTCGGTCTCCACCGTCACCTGGTGCTCTTCCATCGCCTCGAGCAGAGCGCTCTGCGTTTTCGGCGTGGCGCGGTTCACCTCGTCGGCGAGGATGAGCTGCGCGAAGATCGGCCCGGGGTGGAACTTGAAGGCGCCGCTGTCGCGTTCGTACACCGACACGCCGATGATGTCCGCCGGCAGCATGTCGCTCGTGAACTGGATGCGCTGGAAGTGCAGCCCGAGCGTCTTCGCCAGCACGTGCGCGAGCGTGGTCTTGCCCACGCCCGGCAGGTCCTCGATCAGCAGGTGGCCGCGCGCAATGAGGCAGGCGAGCGCGAGGCGCACCTGCGTTTCCTTGCCGAGGATCACTTCGCCGGCCGCGGCGATCAGGCGCTCGAGCGGCGTGCGCGCCGCCACCGGTTTGATTCGTGTTTTCAGCAGCATGCGCCGATTGTACAGGGTATGATTTGCGGCACCATGGCTGTGGCTTTTGTCACGCACCCGGACTGCCTGAAGCACGAGATGGGTGCGTGGCATCCCGAGCGACCCGAGCGCCTGGCCGCAATCGAGGATCAGCTCATCGCCTCGGGCATCGGGCAGTACCTGCAGCGCCACGAGGCGCCGCTCGCCACCGACGCGCAGCTCGCGCGCGTGCACCCGCTCGAGTACGTGCGCGCCATCCGCGACGCCGCGCCGCAGGAAGGCACGGTGCATCTCGACCCGGATACGGCGATGAATCCCTACAGCCTGCAGGCGGCGCTGCGCGCGGCGGGCGCCGCCGTGCACGCCACCGATCTCGTGCTGCGCGACGACGCCGAGGCCGCCTTCTGCAGCGTGCGCCCGCCCGGCCACCATGCCTGCCGCGCGCGGCCCATGGGCTTCTGCATCTTCAACAACGTCGCGGTGGCCGCGCGCCACGCGCTCGACGCGCACGGGCTCGAGCGCGTCGCCATCATCGATTTCGACGTGCACCACGGCAACGGCACCGAGGACATCTTCGAGAACGACCCGCGCGTGCTGATGGCCTCCACCTTCCAGCACCCGTTCTATCCCTACAGCGGCACCGAAGACCCGGCGCCCAACATGGTCAACGTGCCGCTGCCCGCGGGCGCGGGCTCGAAGCAGTTCCGCGCCGCGGTAAGCGACAAGTGGATCCCTGCCCTGGACAAGTTCCGGCCCGAGCTGGTCGTCTTCTCGGCGGGCTTCGATGCCCATGAGGAAGACGACATGGCGATGCTGAGCCTCACCGACCAGGACTACGCGTGGGTCACGCAGCAGGTGAAGGCGGTGGCGGATCGCCACGCCGGCGGCAGGGTCGTTTCCATGCTCGAGGGCGGGTATGCGCTGTCCGCGCTCGGGCGCAGCGTGGTCCAGCATCTGCGCGTGCTCGCGGGACTTGACCGCTGAGACGCATGGTGTAAGTTCAGGGCCGACATGTTCTATCTCGCACGACTGATTTCGAGCAGCAGCCACTCGCTTTCGGCGACCATCGGCTTTGCAATGGTCGGCATGCTGCGGTGGGCTGGGCGCACCGGCGCACCGGATGCCGTGCTGGACGCAGGTATGCCGCCCCGCAGTGCCCCCGCCTTCCCGCTCTTCCCGCCTTCCCAGCAGCAACGCCGAACCCCGGCGTCCTATCGTTTTTTCTGATCAAAAGGAGGATCCCATGGACCGCAGAGCTTTTCTGAAATCCTCGGGCATGGCAGCCGCCGTCACCGCACTGCCCTGGCGCGCGACGCTCGCCGCCGAAGGCTGGCGCACGTTCGAGACCGTCACCCGGGTGGAGATCCTCAATCCGAGCGGCAGGTCGATCGCCTGGGTGCCGCTGCCGCTGGCCGAGTCGAGCGACTGGTTCCGCGACCTGAACAGCAGCTGGAGCGGCAACGCGAGCGCAGCCGGCATCGAAAGGGACGGCAAGTACGGCGCACGCATGCTGGCGGCCGAGTGGCGCGCGGGGCATTCGGCGCCGGTCGTCGAGGTCACCAGCCGCTTCATGACGCGCGACCGCGCCGTCGACCTGTCGGCTCCCGCGAATCCGGGTTTGCAGCTCGCGGCGGCCGAAAGCGCCTTCCACACCGCCCCGACGGAGCTGCTCCCGACCGACGGCATCGTCAGGAAGACCGCGCGCGAGGTGACGCGCGGCGCGCAGACCGACGTGCAGAAGGCGCGCGCCATCTACGAATGGGTGGTCGAGAACACGTACCGAGATCCCAAGACCCGCGGCTGCGGCTGGGGCGATATCAAGAGCATGCTCGAGTCGGGCAACCTTGGCGGCAAGTGCGGCGACCTGAACGCCATGTTCGTGGGTCTCGCGCGCGCGGTCGGTGTGCCGGCGCGCGACATCTACGGCGTGCGCGTCGCGCCTTCCAAGTACGGCTACAAGAGCCTCGGCGCGGGCACGGCGAACATCAGCAAGGCGCAGCATTGCCGCGCGGAGTTCTTCGCCGAGGGCTACGGCTGGGTGCCGGTCGATCCGGCCGACGTGAGGAAGGTGATCCTCGAAGAGCCCCCGGGCAAGCTGGCGATCGACGATCCGCGGGTGGTGGCGGCGCGCCGGCGCCTGTTCGGCAGCTGGGAGATGAACTGGCTCGCCTACAACACGGGCCACGACATCGCCCTGCCGGGCTCGAGCGGGCCCAGGCTGCCCTATCTGATGTACGTCAATGCGGAAACCGGCGGCGAGCGCCGCGACCAGCTCGAGCCGGATACGGTGAGATACACCATCACCGCGCGCGAGTTGACCGCCTAGTGCGTTGGCTCGTCGCGTTCGCCGCCTGCGCGCTCGCGCAGGCGGCGGCGGCCGACTTCCAGCGCTGGACGAGCGGCGCGACGCCGCCGTTCGCGCTCGAGGACCTGAAGGGGCGCGTGCACCGGCTTTCCGACTACCGCGGCAAGGTGGTGCTGGTGAATTTCTGGGCCACCTGGTGCGAGCCCTGCCGCGACGAGATGCCCTCCATCGAGCGGCTGCGCGCCGCGTTCGCGGCCGAGCCGTTCGAAGTTCTGGCGATCAACCTCGCCGAGCCGCGCTCGCGCATCGAGCACTTCCTGGCGAACATGCCGCTCAGCTTCACGGTCCTGCGCGACACGGACACCGCGACCGCGAAGGCCTGGAAGGCGCGCATGCTGCCCGCGACCTACCTGGTCGATGCGGCGGGCCGCATCCGCTATCAGCACTATGGCGCGTTCGACTGGTCGAGCGAGGCCGCGCGCGCCAAGGTACGCGAGCTCCTGGGCAGCATCCCGCGCAGCGCGTCCGACAGGGCGGAGCGCTCGGCCGAGGGCGAAAACAGCCTCCGCCTTGCCGCCAGCGCTCGCTGAAGGGCCCGGTAGTACGCACCGTCGGCTTGCGCGCGCGCCATGAGGCGCGCGAGCGCGCGCTCGTCGCCGAGCGGGAAGTAGCCGGGATAACGTCGCCCGAGCATGCCGACGTTGCCCGGCACGCGCGAGGCGAGCACCGGCGTGCCGATGCGCGCCGCTTCGGCGATCACGTTCGCACCGCCCTCCATGCGCGAGCTCACGACCAGGAGGTGGCTGCGCGCGAGCCAGGCGAGGGCGTGCGCGTGCGGCAAGCCGCCGAGCCAGCGATAGCGCGGCTCGCCGCGCATGCGCCGGCGCGCCGCGCGCGCCATGTCCGCGCAGAGCGCGGCGCCGACGTGCACGACTTCGATCGCGGCCGCCCGCGGCAGGCGCTCGAGCGCGGCGGCGGCGCGAAACGGATCCTTCTCCTCGCGCAGGTGGCCGACGACGGCGACGCGGAACACGCCCGCGGGCGGCGCGTGCCGCGCGGCCGGCGCCGCGGACTGGTAGACGACGCGCGTCTTGCGGCGCAGACGGGGCGTCAGCCGCCGCAGCGCTTCGTCCTGCAGCACGATGAGGCGGTCGGCGAGCTCGAGCGAGCGGCACGCTTCGGCGGAGGCGGGCAGGTCGCGGTACAGGTCGGTGCCGGTGAGCACGACGGCAAGCGGCCCGCGCGGGTGCAGGCGGCGGTACTGCGCTATGGAATCGTGGCTGCGTCTCGCATGCAGCGCGAGCAGCAGGTCGCAGGGCGCGCCGTCCCAGGCGAGCGCCACCGACACGCGGTGGCCGGCGCGCCGCAGGAACGCCGCCCAGCGCAGCGCCGTGTGGCGGTTGCCGTTGCGCGTCCCGGCGCCCGCGGGCGTGACGAGAGCGATGCGCGCCATGGCTTGCGGCTAGACTAGCACGCCATGCCCGAACGCCATCTGCTCGAAGCGCGCGCGCGCACCGAATGGATGACGCACGACCTCGAGGGCGAGCGCCTGCTCGGGCCGAAGCTCGATATCGTCAACCCACCGCTGTGGGAGATCGGGCACGTCGCCTGGTTCCAGGAGCGCTGGTGCCTGCGCACGGCGCAGAGCGGCGCGCCCATGGATTCGATCCTGGAGGGCGCCGATGCGCTCTACGACTCCTCGGCGGTGGCGCACGACATGCGCTGGGCGCTGCCGCTGCCCGCGCTGGAAGCGACGCGCGCGTACATGGCCGAGGTGCTCGAGCGCGTGCGTGCGCGGCTCGCGCGCGAACCCGAGAACGCGGCGCTGCTGTACTACGCGCAGTTGTGCGCATGCCACGAGGACATGCACGCCGAGGCGTTTCACTACACGCGCCAGACGCTCGGCTATCGCGATCCGGGCGCCGGCGCGCCCGCGCCCCTGGCCGCCGGCGGCGACGAAGATTTCGCGGGGGGACGCTTCGAGCGCGGCGCGCGTCCCGGACCGGGCTTCGTCTTCGACAACGAGAAATGGGCCCACGAGGTCGAGGTGGCGCCGTTCCGCATGGCACGCGCGCCGGTCACCAATGCCGAGTACCTGGCGTGCGTGGAACAGGGGGGCGGCGCGGCGCCGCGCTACTGGCGGCAGGAGGACGGGGTCTGGCTGCAGCGGCGTTTCGATCGCTGGCTGGCGCTCGCGCCCGCGGAGCCCGTGGTGCACGTAAGCGCAATCGAGGCCGAGGCCTACTGCCGCTGGGCCGGGCGCCGCCTGCCGACGGAGGCCGAATGGGAACTCGCGGCGCTGAGCGGCCGGCTGGCCGCGGGGGGCGTGTGGGAATGGACGGCCAGCGCGTTCCTGCCCTACCCGGGTTTCTCGCCCGATCCCTACGAGGACTACTCGCAGCCCTGGTTCGGCACGCACCGCGTGCTGCGCGGCGCGAGTTTCTCCACGCCGGCGCGGCTGGCGCGCACCGCATTCCGCAACTTCTACACGCCCGAGCGCGCCGACGTCTTCTGCGGCTTTCGCACCTGCGCCGCCTAGGCGGCTTCCTTGCCTTTCACGGCGGCCGGGGTTTCCTCGAGCAGCGCGATGACGCGCTTCGCGTGCCGGTAGAGCTTTTCGCCCTTTTCCGTCACCACCACGCCGCGGCGGTGACGCTCGAAGAGCCGCACGCCGAGAAACAGCTCGAGGCGCCGGATACGCGCCGAAACGTTGGATTGCACCGTATCGAGCAACACGCCGGCGCGCGCAAATCCGCGCTCTTCGTACACGGCGACGAAATAGCGCAGATCCTTGATATCCATGGCCGAAGCACTATAGCAAACGCCCCGTGCCATCTGCATTCGAGCTAGCACAAGGCATGCCGGATGCAGGAAACTGTCAGTCCGCCAGCGCGTGCGCCATTTCGGCGAAGGCGTCCTCGTGCGCCGCGGCAACGCGCAGCACCTGCGCGTGCGGCAGGCGCGCGAAATTGCGCTCGGCGGAGCGGCGGTAGGCGGGGTCGTAGTGCTCCTCGAGCAGGCGCGCCACGAGCTCGGGCCACGCGCCGCGCGCGGCGAGCGCCTTCCAGGCGGCCACGCGCTCGCGCCCGTGCAGCGGCACGAGACAGTCGAGCTGCGCGGCAAGCGCATCGGGCGCCGCGAAGTAATGCCGGTACTCGTCCATCAGCAGCGCGACGCGCGCCTCGAGCCGCGCCTCGAGCCGCACGCATTCCGCAGCGCGCATGGCGGTGATGAGCGCCTCGGGCACCTGCAGCTGGCCGATCTTGCGGCTTTCGCCCTCCACGTACACCGTGCGGGCACGATCCAGCGCCGCCAGCGCGGCGTACAGCCGGCTTTCGAACATCTTCTGCGACGGCTGCGGCCGGCCGGGAAGCTCGCCCAGCACCGAGCCGCGGTGCGCGGCAAGCTCCTCCAGATCGAGCACCTGCGCGTCGGCGCGCGCCAGCGCGCGCAGCAGCCGGCTCTTGCCGCTGCCGGTGGCGCCGTGCACGACGCGGAACGCGAACGCCGCGGGCAGCGCCGCCAGCGCCTCGACGAGGACGCGCCGGTAGGCGCGGTACCCGCCCTCGAGCGTCTGCGCGGCCCAGCCGACCTCGCGCAGCACGTGCGCGAACGCGGCGCTGCGCTTGCCGCCGCGCCAGCAGTACACCAGCGGGCGCCACTGCTTCGGCTTGCCGGCGAGCGCGCTCTCCAGGTGGCGCGCGATATTGCGCGCCACCAGCGCCGCGCCGAGGCGCTTGGCCGCGAACGGCGACTCCTGCCTGTACAGCGTGCCGATGCGCGCGCGCTCCGCGTCGTCCAGCACCGGCAGCGACAGCGCGCCCGGGACGTGATCCAGGGCGTATTCGGCGGGCGAGCGGGCGTCGATGATCGCGTCGAACGTCGCGAGAATCGATGCCTCCATGGCGACCGAATGCGATGGCGCCCTCATCGATCGGAAGTTTACGCTCCGGGCCGGCGCGGCGCGGCGCGTATTGCCATCACCCAACGTAAGGTGGGCCGTTGGCCTACCCTACAGCAGGGGGCGCAACGCCCTCCACACGTTGTCGAGCAAGCGGGCCTGCGCCTCCTCGTTCGGGTGGATGCGATCGGGCTGGAACAGGCGCAAGTCGTCCGCCATGCCCTCGAGCAGGAACGGCGCGAGCGCCACCTTGCGCGCGCGCGCCAGCCCCGCGAACGCCGCCTCGAAATCCCGCGTGTACTCCGGGCCGTAGTTGGGCGGAACGCGCATGCCCACCAGCAGCACGCTCGCCCCGGCCTTGCGCGACATGCCGATCATCGCCGCGAGGTTCGTCTTCATCTGCGCCACCTGCAGGCCGCGCAGGC
>CAZAEG010000106.1:0-3828 GCA_964484035.1 uncultured Enterobacteriaceae bacterium
CGGCGCACGGCGAGTTCCTGCTCGAGCGCATGGAAGGCCACGCCATCCCGGCGCAGGCCGGCGTCGCGCGCACGTTCCAGAACATTCGCCTGTTTCCCGCGATGTCGGTGCTCGAGAATCTGCTCGTCGCCCAGCACAACGCCCTGATGCGCGCTTCCGGATACACCGTCGGCGCGCTCTTCGGCTTCGGCGGCTACGCCGCCGCGGAGCGGCGTGCGATCGAGCGCGCGCGCTACTGGCTGGAGCGGGTGCAGCTGGTCGAGCGCGCCGACGTCAACGCCGGCAACCTGCCCTACGGCGCGCAACGCCGCCTCGAGATCGTGCGCGCGATGTGCGCCGAGCCGGTGCTGCTGTGTCTGGACGAGCCGGCCGCCGGGCTCAACCCGCGCGAATCCGCCGAGCTGAACGCGCTGCTCACCTTCATCCGCGACGAGCACCGCGTGACGCTGCTGCTCATCGAGCACGACATGAGCGTCGTGATGGGCATTTCGGACCACGTCGTGGTCCTCGACTACGGTCGCAAGATTGCCGAGGGTACGCCGGAGCATGTGCGCAACGACCAAAAGGTGATCGCCGCCTACCTCGGTGAAGAGGAGGCGGAGGAAGAGGCACGGCCATGACGGTCCTTCGCGTCTCCGACCTGCACGCCGCCTACGGGCCGATCAAGGCGCTGCACGGCGTCGACGTGGACGTGGTGGCGGGCGAGATCGTGACCCTGATCGGCGCCAACGGCGCGGGCAAGTCGACGCTGCTGATGTCGATCTGCGGCAATCCGCGCGCCGCGCGCGGCCGCATCGAGTTCCTGGGCGAGGACATCACGCGGCTGCCGACGCACGAGATCGTGCGCCGCGGCGTGGCGCAGGCACCCGAAGGCCGGCGCCTGTTTGCGTTCATGAGCGTGGTCGAGAACCTGCAGATGGGCGCGGTGAGCGCGGATCCGCGGCACTTCGACGCCGACCTGGAGCGCGTCTTCACCCTCTATCCCATCCTGCGCGAGCGGCGCGACCAGCGCGGCGGCACGCTCTCGGGCGGCGAGCAGCAGATGCTCGCCATCGCCCGCGCGCTCATGGGGCGGCCGAAGCTCCTGCTGCTCGATGAGCCCTCGCTCGGCCTGGCGCCGCTGCTCGTGAAGCAGATCTTCGGCGTGATCCGCGAGATCAACGCGCGCGATGGAGTCACCGTGTTCCTGGTGGAGCAGAACGCGCACCACGCGCTGCGCATTGCGCACCGCGGCTACGTCATGGCGAACGGGCGCATCGTCCTCTCGGGCACCGGCCGCGAGCTGCTCGCCAACGCCGAAGTGCGCCGGGCCTACCTGGAAGGCGGGCGCTGATGGAGTCGGTCCTCGGCAACAGCCCGGGCGTCTATCTCGGCCTGACGGTGTGCCTGATAGGGTTCGCGGCCTTCATGACCGGCCAGGCGATCGCCGTTACCTGGAAGCCCGCCTGGCACTGCCTCGCCTACGCGCTCCTGCTCGGGCTTGCCGACCGCTTTCTCGCCTACGCCCTGTTCCGCGGCCACTTGCTCTCGCCCGCTGCCTACCTGATCGATACCGCCACCCTGGCCGCCATCGCCCTTCTGGCCTGGCGCCTGGGCCGGGCGCGCAAGATGGTGTCGCAGTACCCTTGGTTGTACGAGCGCGTCGGGTGGCTCTCCTGGCGCGCGAAGACGCCGCCCACGCCGTAAACGCTGTGATACAGTAATTCCACCTGTTTGCGAGGAGGTAGCAGCCATGAAAACGAGCGCATCCCTGAAGCTGGTCCTGGCCGCCACGCTGGCGTGCTTTGGCACCGCCGCCTGGTCGCAGATCGTCATCGCCACCGCCGGCCCGATGACCGGCCAGTACGCGTCCTTTGGCGAGCAGATGCGCCGCGGCGCGGAGATGGCGGTGGCCGACATCAACGCCAAGGGCGGCGTGATGGGCAAGAAGCTGGTGCTGAAGATCGGCGACGACGCCTGCGATCCCAAGCAGGCGGTCGCGGTGGCGAACCAGTTCGTGAGCGACAAGGTGGTATTCGTCGCCGGGCATTTCTGCTCGGGCTCCTCGATTCCCGCCTCGAAGGTCTACACCGAGGAAGGCATCCTGCAGATTTCTCCCGCCTCGACCAATCCGAAGCTCACCGACGAGGGCGGCCCGAACGTGTTCCGCGTGTGCGGCCGCGACGACCAGCAGGGCGCGGTCGCCGGCAACTACCTCGCCAGCAAGTTCAAGGGCAAGCGAATCGGCATCATCCACGACAAGACTGCATACGGCAAAGGGCTTGCCGACGAGACCAAGAAGCAGCTGAACAAGCGCGGCGTGAAGGAAGCGCTGTACGAGGCCTACACCGCGGGCGAGAAGGATTACTCGGCGCTGGTGTCGAAGATGAAGGGAGAGAACGTCGACGTGGTGTACGTCGGCGGCTACCACACCGAGGCCGGCCTGATCGTGCGCCAGGCGCGCGAGCAGGGCTACAAGGTGCAGCTCGTTTCGGGCGACGCGCTGGTGACCGACGAGTACTGGAAGATCACGGGCCCGGCGGGTGAAGGCACGCTCATGACCTTCAGCCCGGATCCGCGCAAGAACCCGGCCGCCACCGGCGTGGTGAAGAAGTTCCGCGCGCAGAACTACGAGCCGGAGGGCTATACGCTTTACACCTACGGCGCGATCCAGGCCTGGGCACAGGCCGTCGGCCAAGCCAAGTCGACCAGCTGGAAGCCGGTCGCCGGCGCGCTGCGCAAGGGCAAGTTCTCGACCGTGCTCGGCACGATCGGCTTCGACAAGAAGGGCGACGTCACCGCGCCCGGCTACGTGTTCTACGTCTGGAAGGACGGCAAGTACGACTACGCCAAGTAGCGCCTCGGCGCTGCGCGAGGGCCCGGCGGCGCAAGCCCCCGGGCCTTTTTCTTTTCAGTGCGCGGGTGCGTCCGCCTGCGTGGTGAAGCTGTCGGCGTAGAACTCGTCCTCGGGCAGCCGGCACACGGCGGTGAAGTCCTTGCGCGCCGCGTCGACCATCACCGGTACGCCGCAGGCGTAGATCTGATACCCGGAGAGATCGGGGAGGTCCTCCATCACCGCGCGGTGCACGAAACCCGAGCGCCCGTTCCAGCCGTCCTCCGGCAGGGCCTCGGAGACCACTGGCACGTACTTCAGCAGGCCCCGCGCCGCCCAGCTCTCGGCGAGCGCGTTCATGTAGAGATCCTTGGGGCGGCGAGCGCCCCAGTACAGCGTCATCGGGCGCGTCGGGCATTTCTCCACGGCCGCCTCGATGATCGACTTGATGGGCGCGAAGCCGGTGCCGGAGGCCACGAACACGATGGGCTTGGCAGAGTCCTCCCGCAGGAAGAACGTGCCGAGCGGCCCCTCGAAGCGCAGGATGTCGCGCTCCTTCATCCTGCCGAAGACATGGTCGGTGAACTGCCCGCCGGCCACATGGCGCACGTGCAGCTGCAGCAGCTCCGCGTCGTGCGGCGCATTGGCCATCGAGAAGCTGCGCCGCGAGCCGTCCTTCAGCAGGAACTCGATGAACTGCCCGGCGAGAAAGACGAGCTTCTCGTTGGCGGGAAGCTTCAGGTGCAGCACCATGACGTCGTCGGCGAGCCGCTCCAGCTTCTGCACGCGGCACGGCAGCATCTTCACCACGATGCCTTTCGCGGCGCCGAGGGTGCGCGCCTCGATCACCAGGTCCGAGAGCGGCTTCGCCTGGCAGAAAAGCGCCTTGCCGCGCGCCTTGTCCTCGTCCGGGAGCGCCTTGGGCTGGTACACACCGAAGTCGACCGTGCCCGAGACGATCTTGCCCTTGCAGGTGCCGCAGGCGCCGTTCTTGCACCCGTAGGGCAGGATGAAGC
>CAZAEG010000107.1:0-5464 GCA_964484035.1 uncultured Enterobacteriaceae bacterium
TACTACCTGTCGCACCCGCTGGAAGTGTTCGCCATCTGGCAGGGCGGCATGGCGTTCCATGGCGGCTTTCTCGGGGTGCTCGCCGCGGCGGCGTTCTTTGCCTGGCGCAAGCGCATCGACTGGTGGCGGCTGATGGATTTCATTGCCCCCTGCGTGCCGACCGGGCTCGCCGCAGGGCGCCTGGGCAACTTCATCAACGGCGAGCTGTGGGGTCGTCCGACGGACCTGCCCTGGGGCATGGTGTTCCGCGGCGCGGGCAGCCTGCCGCGGCATCCGTCCCAGCTCTACCAGTTCGCCCTCGAGGGCGTGCTGCTCTTCGTCCTGCTGTGGTGGTATGCGTCGAAACCCAGGGCGCGCGGCGCGGTCTCGGCCATGTTTCTCATGGGCTATGGCGTGTTCCGTTTCATCGCCGAATTCGCGCGCGAGCCCGACGATTTTCTGGGGCTGCTCGCTCTAAATCTGTCGATGGGGCAGTGGCTGAGCCTGCCCATGATCGCGGCGGGAATCCTGCTCTACCTCTGGAGCCAAGAGCGCCGATGAGATGGCTGCTGCTCGCCCTGGCCATCGTCGTTTCGCCGGCGCAGGCCGACGAGGCGCTGTGGCACGCGCTGCAGCAGGGCGGCCACGTGCTTTTCGTACGACATGCGCTCACCACGCCCGGCTTCGGCGACCCGCCCGGCTTCAAGCTCGAGGCGTGCGCCACGCAGCGCAACCTGTCCGAGGAAGGTCGCGTGCAGGCGCGGCGCATGGGTGAAGTGTTCCGCGAGCGCAAGGTGCCAATCGGCGAGGTGCTCTCGAGTCCCTGGTGCCGTTGCGTGGAAACGGCAAAGCTCGTATTCGGGCGGGCGCAGACCTGGACGGCGCTATCCAATCTGCACGCGCGGCACCAGAACGCCGAGCAGCAGGTGCGCGCCATGCGCCCGCGCATTGCGGCGCATCGCGGCAAGGACAATCTCGTGCTCGTGTCGCACGGCTCCACCGCCTCCGCGCTCACGGGCGAGCATCCCGCGATGGGCGAGGTTCTGGTGCTGAAACCCGACTCCTCGGGATTCCGCGTCGCCGGTAGACTATCGCTGCCGTGAAGCTCCTCGTTGCCCTCGCGCTCGCCTGCGCCGCCTTTGCCGCCCACGCGCAGGCCAACGAAGTCCCGGCCTGGTTCACCGAGTCGTTCCTCGAGTTTCCGCAGGACGTGAAGGAAGCCGCTGGCGAAGGCAAGCGCCTGATGCTGTATTTCTGGCAGGACGGCTGCCCCGCCTGCCGCAAGATGAAGGCGACCACGTTCGCCGAGCGCGCGATCGTCGACCAGACGCGCCGGCGGTTCGTCGCCGTGGCGCTCAACGTCTTCGGCGAGCGCGAGCTGCAGTGGACCGACGGGCGCAAGATGCGCGAGAAGGAGCTTGCGCGCGCATTGAACATCCGCGGCACGCCGACGCTGCTGTTCCTGGATGAGCGGGGCGGCGTCGCCCTGCGCCTGGTCGGCTACGTCCCGCCGGAGCGCTTCGCCGCCACGCTCGCCGAAGCGACGGCCCGCTAGCCTTCCAGCGCGCGCTCGAGCACGCGCGCCACGTGCAGCGCGCGCCGGCCGGCGCCGTCGGCGATCTGGTGGCGGCAGCTGGTGCCGTCGGCGACGATGAGCGCATCGGCGTGCGCATTGCGCACTGCGGGTAGCAGCGCAAGCTCGCCCATCTTCATCGATACCTCGTAATGCTCGGCTTCGTAGCCGAAGCTGCCCGCCATGCCGCAGCAGCTCGACTCGATGATCGACACCTCGAGCTCGGGCACCTGCTTCAGAACGCGTTCCACGGCGCCCATGGCGCCGAACGCCTTCTGGTGGCAATGCCCGTGCACCAGGGCCCGCGCGGCAAGCGGCTTCAGGGCCGGCGCGAAGCGCCCCGAGTCGAGCTCGGCGGCGAGAAACTCCTCGAAGAGGTAAGTGTTCGCGGCAAGCACCTGCGTCTCCGGCAGCAGCGCCGGGTACTCGTCGCGCAGCGTGTACAGGCAGGAGGGCTCGAGCCCGACGACCGGCACGCCGAGCTCCACCCAGGGCCGCAGCGCATCGAGCACGCGTCGCGCCTCGCGCTTGGCCTCGTCCACCAGCCCGGCCGTGAGGAACGTGCGTCCGCAGCAAAGCGGCCGCTCGCCGAACGCGGGCTGCGCCACGTGCACGCGGTAATCGGCGGCTTCCAGCACGCGCACCGCCGCGCGCGCGTTCTCCGGCTCGAAGTAGCGGTTGAACGTGTCCACCAGCAGCACCACCTCGCGCCTGCCGCGCTTGGGCCAGACGCGGTCGACGAACCAGTCGCTGCGCCAGCGCGGCAGCGCGCGGCGCGGCGAGAATCCAAGAACGGTGCGCATCCTGCGCGTGGCCAGGTTGGCGAGGCCCGTGGCGCGCGCCGCCCAAGGCGCGTAGCGCGGCAGGTAAGCGATGAGCCGGTCGCGCAGCGTCGCGCCGTGGCGCCTGCGGTGGTGCGCGAGGAACTCGATCTTCATGCGCGCCATGTCCACGCCGGTCGGGCATTCGCGCTTGCAGCCCTTGCAGGAAACGCAAAGATCGAGTGCCGCCTTCACGTCGGCATCGGCGCTGCCGCCGAGCTGGCCGGAAAGCGCGAGGCGCAGTGTATTGGCGCGGCCGCGCGTCAGATGCGCTTCGTCGCCGGTGGCGCGGAACGACGGGCACATGGTGCCGGCGTCGAACTTGCGGCAGTGGCCGTTGTTGTTGCACATCTCCACGGCCTTGTCGTAGCCGCCCCATTCGCCCCAGTCGAGCGCCGGCAGCGGCGCGTGCGTCGCGTAGCCGGGCCTGTAGCGAAACAGCGCCTTGTCGTCCATGCGGCCCGGCGCGACGATCTTGCCGGGATTCATCAGTCCGCGCGGATCGAGCCAGGACTTGATCTCGCCGAGGCAGGCGGTGAGGCGCGGGCCGAAGAACGGCGCGATCCATTCCGAGCGCACCAAGCCGTCGCCGTGCTCGCCGGAATAGGCGCCCTTGAACTGCTTGACGAGCGCGCAGGCCTCCTCGGCGATGGCGCGCATCTTGGCGGCGCCGTCGCGGCGCATGTCGAGGATCGGTCGCACGTGCAACGTCCCCACCGAGGCATGCGCGTACCAGGTGCCGCGCGTGCCGTGTTTCTCGAACACCTGCGTCAGGCGCCCGGTGTATTCCGCGAGGTGCTCGAGGGGCACTGCGCAATCCTCGATGAACGAAACCGGCTTGCCGTCGCCCTTCATCGACATCATGATGTTGAGGCCCGCCTTGCGGACTTCCCAGATGTCCTTCTGCAGCCGCGCGTCGGTCACCGGCACGACGCAGCCCGGCAGGCCGAGGTCGGCGAGCAGTTGCGCGAGCTCATCGAGCTTCGCCGCCTGAGCGGCCGCGCCCTCGCCCGAGAACTCGACCAGCAGGATGGCGTCCGGCTCGCCCTGGATGACGGCCTCAATCGTCTTGCGGAAGGCGACGATGTCGCGCGCCAGGCCGATCATGGTGCGATCGACCAGCTCGACCGCCGAAGGGCCCAGCTTGACGATGTGCTGGGTGAGCGCCATCGCGGTGTGGAACTTCGGGAAGTGGCACACGCCCAGGGCGCGCGCGCTCGGCAGCGGCGCGAGCCTGAGCAGCAGCCGCTCGAAATAGGCGAGCGTGCCCTCCGAGCCGACGAGCAGGTGCGCCGCGTTGGCGTGCGGTGGCCCGAGGTGATCGAGGTTGTAGCCGGCGACACGCCGCAGCACCTTGGGAAAACGCGCGCCAATCTCGTCCTTCTCGCGCTCGAAGAGCGCGCCGAGCTTGCGCACCAGCTCCACGTAGCCGGGCGGGCCCGAGGCATCGCGCATGGGACCGAAGCGCCAGCGCTGGCCCGCGGCCGTCACGGCGTCGATGGCGAGCACGTTGTGCACCATGTTGCCGTAGGCGATCGAGCGCGAGCCGCAGGAATTGTTGCCCGCCATGCCGCCGAGCGTCGCCTGCGCGCTGGTCGAGACGTCGACCGGGAACCAGAGCTGGTGCGCACGCAGCGTCGCATTGAGCTGGTCGAGGACGAGCCCCGGCTGCACCAGCGCCGTGCGCCCGGCCGCGTCGATCTCGAGCGCGCGGTTCAGGTACTTCGAATCGTCGACGACGAGCGCGGCGCCGACCGTCTGGCCGCACTGCGAGGAGCCGGCGCCGCGCGGCAGCACCGGCACGCCCGCCTCGATGGCGATGGCGATCGCGCTGCGCGCGGCCTCCTCGGTGCGCGGCACGACGACGCCGACCGGCTCGATCTGGTAGATCGAGGCGTCGGTCGCATAGCGGCCCCGGCTGGCGGCGTCGAACAGGACCTCGCCGTCGATCTCCTTGCGCAAGCGCGCGGCGAGCGCCGAGTCGCCGGTTCGCGGGCCGACGATGCGCACCGGGAGTACCTGAGCGTCCATGGCTGCGGGGTAGAATACACTGCGCCGCGCCACGCGCTCGGCGCGTTCGCTGGGGAGGATGCATGCCGCGCAATGCCGGAAGACATTTCCTGCAGATCCCGGGACCGACCAACGTGCCCGACCGGGTGCTGCGGGCGATCGATTTTCCGACCATGGATCACCGCGGACCCGAATTCGGCGACCTGGGCAAGACGGTGCTCGAAGGCCTGCGGCGCGTGTTCAAGACGCGCGGCCACGTCGTCATCTACCCCGCCTCGGGCACCGGCGCGTGGGAGGCTGCGTTGGTCAACACGCTCTCGCCGGGTGACGCGGTACTGATGTGCGAGACCGGCCACTTCGCCACGCTGTGGCAGAAGATGGCGCTGAAGCTCGGCCTGAAGCCCGAATTCCTCCTGGGCGACTGGCGCAGCGGCGCCGATCCCCAGGCGATCGAGAAGCGCCTGCGCGAAGACCGTGACCGGCGCATCAGGGCAGTGTGCGTGGTGCACAACGAAACCTCGACCGGCGTCGCCTCGCGCATCGCCGAGGCGCGCAAGGCGATCGACGCGGCTTCGCACCCCGCGCTCTTCATGGTCGACACCATCTCCTCGCTCGCCTCGATCGACTACCGGCACGACGAATGGGGCGTGGACGTGACGGTGGCCGGCTCGCAGAAAGGCCTCATGCTGCCGCCGGGGCTGTCGTTCAACGCGATCTCCGACAAGGCACTCGCCGCCGCGAAGGGCGCGGGCCTGCCGCGCAGCTACTGGGCGTGGGAGGAGATGATCGCCAGCGGCAAGAGCGGCTACTTCCCCTATACGCCGGCGACGAATTTGCTTTACGGCCTGCGCGAGGCGCTCGCCATGCTGGAAGAAGAGGGCCTCGAGAACGTCTTTGCCCGGCACCAACGTCACGCCGAAGCGACGCGGCGCGCGGTGCGCGCTTGGGGCCTGGAGGTGCTCGCCACCAATCCAGCGGAGTACTCGGCCTCGCTCACCGCCGTGCTCCTGCCCGCCGGGCACGACGCCGACCGCGTGCGCAAGATCGTGCTCGAGACCTTCGACATGTCGCTCGGCACCGG
>CAZAEG010000108.1:0-3025 GCA_964484035.1 uncultured Enterobacteriaceae bacterium
GCCACGCTGTTTCCAGTCGAGCGGCGCGAGGCGCGTCATGAGCCTCGCCTGGCGCTCAAACCGATTCTGCTTCACGATCATCTTCGACCGATTTTTGTCGCCACCTTTGTCTTGTCCTTTGCGCTGAATCTATTTTTTTTCACCTATCCGTTGAGCTGGAGCGGTATCGGCCTGGACAATAGCGAACTTTGGAAAGTCTACCTGGTCATTTTTCTTCCCAGTGTCTTGTTTGTATTCCCCTACATGCGCCGAGTCGAAAGAGCGGGACGATTTCGCAGCCCGATTCTAATCGGCTGGCTTACCGCAACGCTCGGTTACGGCGTTTACTTGTTCGGCGCCCAGTACGACCTTTTACTGTACCTGAGCGGTGCGGCATTTTTCTTCGGCTACAGCATTTATCAACCGATCCTACCCGCGTTTCTGAGCCAGCGCGTGCCGGCGAACGGCCGCGGCGTCGCCAGCGGCGTGTATAATTCGTTCGGCTTTATCGGCTCGTCACTCGGCGGCATCCTTGGCGGGGCGTTAATCCACATCTCGCCTTCGCTGCCGGAGTTCCTCGGCGTGCTCCTGCTGGTGCTCTGGTATTGGATTGGGCTGCCGATACCACCGGAGTCGAACTCGTAGCAGGCTGCTAAAAAGCCTCATATCCTTCGTTGCGCTCAAGCGTCTCTACAACGTACTCGCTAAGTACGCCTCCGCTCGTCGCTTTTCGCGCGCCTCGGCTCTGAGTCTTTTGAGCAGCCTGCAATCCAGTTTTTTCAGCAAACTGCTAGGCTAGTTTCTGTCGCGAAATTCATGAACCGATCGCTTTTTGCAGCTCACAGCAAAGCTTCTATCACCATGGAGCGCAAGAGGTAGAGGAAACAATGAGTAGAATGTCGTGGGGCCAGGTTTTTGGAGTTTGCCGGAAACACTTCGCCGTGGCGGCTCGATGAGAGTTCCAGCCAGGATCGAGCTCGAGAATAACTATGCCGCTCGCCGGTGAGGTTTTTCCGTTTGGTTCAACAGGTGAGCGATGAGCATGAGATTGTTGGCAAGCACAGCTGCACCAATGAGCAGCTCGAACCGCTCACGTCCCTCGGCGAGACAGCGCTTCATTCCACGGCCTCTAAAGAGCACCGAGATGCGTCCCTCGATGCCTGCCCGGAAGCGTTGTCCTTGCTTGAACTCAGGGCTCTTTTCGAGCGCTTCGCGTTGAGAAGTCCTTTTTCCACCGCGCTGCGGAATACAGACGAGCTTCACAGCGATATCCTGGCAAGCTTTGATGTTCTCGTCGCTGAAAAAGCCTCGGTCCGAACTGTACCAATCGGGAGCCAAACCGAAGGTTTCTTGATGACGCTCCAGCGACGGTGTGACGTGGATGTGATCGGAGGGATTACCCTCAAGGAGGCGGTATTGGGTAATCAAACCGCGGGCACTTTCAGCGAGAAAGATCTTGTGGCCAAACTCCATCGGTTTTCGTACTTTGCCCCGCTTGATCAGATCGGTGTGGACTTCGAAGATCGAATAAATTTTCTCCTCGGTTGGAACCTGCTCTCCCTTGAGCACGCGCCGGCTGCTCTGATCGATGACGCGCAGGCCGAGTTGGCAGTAATGATCGATTTTCTTTCGAAGCTCGCCGATGACCAGGTCGTCCATCAGGTCAACGGCGCATTGATCTTTGGTCCTTTCGAGTACCCCTC
Organism: uncultured Enterobacteriaceae bacterium; assembly: GCA_964484035.1. Taxonomy (GTDB): domain Bacteria; phylum Pseudomonadota; class Gammaproteobacteria; order Burkholderiales; family SG8-39; genus JAABQT01. The sequence continues at coordinate 1,683 of CAZAEG010000108.1, forward strand.
GGGCACTGTGGACGACCTGCTGGGTGATTTTGATGAGTTGGCGATATTTTTTCTGTTGCTGGTGGTGGCGTTGTCTCGTGGTCATGCGTTGGATCGCCTGCATCCGACGCCGTGCCGAGCGGGTGCGGTTGGGAAAATTATCAATCGGCTTGGGAAGAAGCGTTCTGAGACGACCGATGAGCCGCGTCAGCACGCGCACGACATCCCAGAGCAAAGTATTATCGGTCGGATGATGAATATCGGTTTCTGTGACCGTGGTATCGACGCGCAGTCTCTTGCCGTCCTCCAGCCCCAGATCGACGGCAGCTTTAAGGACCAAGTCATTGATGGCTTGTATGGTTTGCGGCCGAAGTTTATTGAAGGCCCGATTGAAAGCATCATGCTTGGGGACGCGTCGGCTACAAAAACCACTGAATCGGCGCAGCGTGTATCCATCGGCAATCCGCTCGCGCAGTTCCCGATAATCACAGTTCTTAACCCTCATGAGAATCAGGGAGCGCACCACCTGCGGCGCTGTCATGCCAGAGCGGCCCATGGAGGGTTTTTTCAAACCCCGCTCAAGATCTTTTCCAACCAGCTTTGCAATCTTTGGATGCTGGTCGAGGATCTCGCAGATCCTCTTGAGAATCGGGTCGAGATCGATCCCCTGAGTGAAAAACTCCAGATCAGCGAAGCTGACTTGCGGGTCGGCGACTCTTGTCATGGTTGATCTTTTGAATCTTTCTGGTCCTTTGATGCTTGAGCGCTTTGGTATATCGAAGAGCGGTTTGATGCAGCAGCTCCTGAAGAACACGGCCGTTATCGAGGCTAAGGCGTACCTCTGGAACCAATTCCTCTGGGATGTAAATCGCAAAGCGGCGCCCGCTGATGCGGACGTAAAGGACATGACTGGGATGCTGTTCGCCCGAGCGGCAGGCTTTGCAGTGTTCGCGCACGCAAGGACTTCGCCGCAGGCTCAACGATCCCAGCGCGGCGGGCCACAGCCCGGCGGCTTGTTTTTGGAACCATTGCTCAACATCGGTGAGAGTCTCGGTTTTAGGTGGCATGCTCTGTGTGTGCCATAGAGCATACGTGCGTGTCAACTAAAAATAAATCACTAAGGAGTGGAAAAATTTCTTGGTCTAGCAAGGAGTTGCGAGTTTCGCGACAGAAACTAGACTAGCGCGCGAAGCCGCAACCAAAAAAGAAACAGGACATTCACCACGAAGGTCGCGAAGGTCCCAGCGCAGCAGAGCCGCAACCGAAAGAATCGGAATATCTCCCGCAAAGACGCAAAGGCGCGAAGTAAGACATTTTTAATTTCGCCTTCAGATACCTCGCCGTGGGTCGGGATGATGGCGTTT
>CAZAEG010000109.1:0-4673 GCA_964484035.1 uncultured Enterobacteriaceae bacterium
TGGTGAAGACGCTGGGCGACGGCGTGATGTGCGCCTTTCCCGACGCGGACCGCGCAGTGCTCGCGATGGGCGCGCTGCACGGACGGATGGCGGCGGTGCGCGCCCCGGAGCAGCCGCTGCGGGTGCACTCAGGCATCAGCTGCGGCTCCGTGATCGTCGAGGGCGACGACATGTTCGGCACCATCGTCAACGTCGCCGCCTACCTCGCGGCGATCGCGCGCACCAACCAGATTCTCGCAACCCAGGGCGTGGTGGACTGCCTGTCGCCGCCGCTGCGCGCCTGCGCCCGCGCGGCCTACTCGGCGCGCCTCAAGGGCGATGATCGCGAGTCGCTGGTGCACGAAATCCAGTGGCAGACCGACCGCGCCGGCGTCACCATCGTGAATTCGACCGCGGTCGGCGTGCTGCCGGCCGACGAGGGCGCGCTCCAGTTCCACTTCAATGGCGCCTTGTTCCGGCTCAATGCGTTCAATCCGCGCCTCGCCCTGGGACGCGACGCGGGCAACCACATCGTGGTCGCGGACGACCATGTCAGCCGCAATCATGCCGTCGTCGCGGTGGACACGCTGCGCTTCAAGCTCACCGACCGCAGCGCCAATGGCACCTACGTCGAGTTCAGTGGCACTCCGGGCGAAGTGCGTGTCCTGCGGGGCGAGACGGTGCTGCTCGACAGCGGCCGCATCAGCCTCGGCCGGCCGCTGGCGGACCCGCTGGCGCGGCCGATCGCGTTTCGCCGCGACCAGCGCGCCTTGTTCCGGGTCTAGCGCTAGCCGCCGCTGGCGGTCGTCGCTTCGGCCGCGGGCGTTTCTTCCGCCGCCGGGATCTCCAGCAGCGGCGGCTCGGCCGCCTGATCCTTGCGGATCTTGTGGTAGGCCATGCCCGTGCCCGCCGGGATGAGACGCCCGACGATCACGTTCTCCTTGAGGCCCCTCAGCCCGTCGCGCTTGCCCATGATCGCGGCCTCGGTCAGCACGCGCGTCGTCTCCTGGAACGAGGCCGCGGAGATGAACGAGTCGGTCGACAGGGACGCCTTGGTGATGCCGAGCAGCATGTAGGAGAACGTGCCCGGCTTCTTGCCTTCCTTCTCGGCCTTCTCGTTCTCTTCCAGCAGCTCCGCGCGCTCCACCTGCTCGCCCTGGATGAAGCCGGTCTCGCCCGGATCCTCGACCTGCACGCGGCGCAGCATCTGGCGCACGATCACCTCGATGTGCTTGTCGTTGATCTTCACGCCCTGCAGGCGGTACACGTCCTGCACCTCGTCGATGATGTAGCGCGCGAGCGCCTCCACGCCGAGCAGCCGCAGCAGGTCGTGCGGATCGACGGGTCCGTCGACGATCATCTCGCCCTTGTTCACCACCTGCCCGTCGTGCACCAGCACGTGCTTGTCCTTCGGGATCAGCTCCTCGTGCTGCGTGCCGTCGAGATCGGTGATCACCAGGCGCTGCTTGCCCTTGGTGTCCTTGCCGAAGGAGACGGTGCCCGTGTACTCGGCGAGGATCGCCTTGTCCTTGGGCGCGCGCGCCTCGAACAGCTCCGCGACGCGCGGCAGGCCGCCCGTGATGTCGCGCGTTTTCGAGGTCTCCTGCGGAATGCGGGCCAGCACTTCGCCCACCAGCACCTGCTGGTTGTCGCGCACCGCGATCACCGCGCCCACCGGGAAGCTGATGTTCACGGCGTGGTCGGTCCCCGCGATGCGCACGTCCTCGCCCGCCTCGTTGATCAGGCGCACCGACGGACGCTGGCCTTTGGCCGTCGCGCTGCCGCGACGCTTGTGGTCGATGACCACCAGCGTCGACAGCCCCGTCACGTCGTCGATCTGTTTGGCAACCGTTACGCCCTCCTCGACGTGCTCGAACCTCACGGTGCCGGCATACTCGGTGACGATCGGCCGGTGGTGGGGATCCCATGCCGCGACGATCCTGCCCGCGCGCAGGGTATCGCCGTCCGCGACCTGCAGCGCCGCGCCGTAAGGCACCTTGTGACGCTCGCGCTCGCGATTGTTGTCGTCGACGATGGTCACTTCGCCGGAGCGCGAAATCACCACCTTGTCACCCTTGGCATTGGAGACGTAGCGCATGGTGGGCGAGAAGCGCACCGTGCCCGCGGACTTCGCCTCGACCTGGCTCTGCACGGCGGTACGGCTCGCCGCGCCGCCGATGTGGAACGTGCGCATGGTGAGCTGCGTGCCCGGCTCGCCGATCGACTGCGCGGCGATCACGCCGATCGCTTCGCCGACGTTGACGATCGAGCCGCGCCCGAGGTCGCGCCCGTAGCACTTGGCGCAGACGCCCCAGCGCGTATCGCAGGTGAGCGGCGTTCTCACCTTGACCTCGTCGATGCCGACATTGTCGATAGTGTCGATCGCTTCCTCGTCCACCAGCGAGCCCGCGGTGTACAGCGTCTCCTGCGTTTCCGGGTTGATCAGGTCGACGGCCAGCACGCGGCCGAGGATGCGCTCGCGCAGCGCCTCGACCACCTCGCCGCCTTCGACGAGCGCGCGCATGGCAATGCCATTCTGCGTGCCGCAGTCGTCTTCCGTCACCACCAGGTCCTGGGTCACGTCCACCAGGCGTCGCGTCAGGTAGCCCGAATTGGCCGTTTTCAATGCGGTGTCAGCCAGGCCCTTCCTCGCGCCGTGCGTGGAAATGAAGTACTGCAGCACGTTCAGGCCTTCGCGGAAATTGGCCGTGATCGGCGTCTCGATGATCGAGCCGTCGGGCTTGGCCATCAGGCCGCGCATGCCGGCGAGCTGGCGGATCTGCGCCGCGGAACCGCGCGCGCCCGAGTCGGCCATCATGTAGATGGAGTTGAACGCCTCCTGGCGCACCTTCTTACCGTGGCGGTCGGTGGTCTCCTCGGTGCCGAGCTGCTCCATCATGACCTTGCCGACCTGCTCGCCGCAGCGCGACCAGATGTCGACCACCTTGTTGTAGCGCTCGCCGACGGTCACCAGGCCGGACGTGTACTGTGATTCGATTTCCTTCACCTCGGCCTCGGCCACGCCGATCAGCTCCTGCTTCGCGGTCGGGATGCGCATGTCGTGCACGCCGAACGAGATGCCGCCGCGCGTCGCCATGGTGAAGCCCGCCTGCATCAGCTTGTCGGCGAAGATCACCGTTTGGCGCAGCCCGCAGCGCCGGAAGCCGACGTTGATGAGGCGCGAGATCTCCTTTTTCTTGAGGGGCTTGTTCAGCAGGTCGAAGGTCAGGCCCGCCGGCAGTATCTCCGAGAGCAGAGCCCGGCCTACCGTGGTCTCGTAGCGCTTGATGCGATCGACTTTCTCGCCCTCGGGCGTGAGATCCTGCTCCTTGATGCGCACCCAGACCCGGGCGTGCAAGTCGACATTGCGCGACTCATAGGCGCGCGACACCTCGGCCAGGTCGGAGAAGCTCATGCCTTCGCCCTTGGCGTTGATGCGCTCGCGCGTGGCGTAGTACAGCCCGAGCACGATGTCCTGCGACGGCACGATGATCGGCTCGCCGTTGGCGGGCGACAGGACGTTGTTGGAGGCGAGCATCAGCGTGCGCGCCTCCATCTGGGCTTCCAGCGACAGCGGCACGTGCACCGCCATCTGGTCGCCGTCGAAGTCGGCGTTGAACGCCGCGCATACCAGCGGATGCAGCTGGATCGCCTTGCCCTCGATCAGCACCGGCTCGAAGGCCTGGATGCCGAGGCGGTGCAGCGTCGGCGCGCGGTTGAGCATCACCGGATGCTCGCGAATCACCTCCTCGAGGATGTCCCACACGATCGCTTCCTGGTCTTCCACCATGCGCTTTGCCGCCTTGATGGTGGTGGCGAGCCCCATGACTTCGAGCTTGTGGAAGATGTAGGGCTTGAACAGTTCCAGCGCCATCAGCTTGGGCAGTCCACACTGGTGCAGCTTGAGCTGCGGCCCCACCACGATCACCGAGCGGCCGGAATAATCGACGCGCTTGCCAAGCAGGTTCTGGCGGAAGCGGCCGCTCTTGCCCTTGATCATGTCGGCGAGGGACTTCAGCGGGCGCTTGTTGGCGCCGGTCATCGCCTTGCCGCGGCGGCCGTTGTCGAGCAGCGAGTCCACCGCTTCCTGCAGCATGCGCTTCTCGTTGCGCACGATGATTTCAGGGGCCTTCAGCTCCAGCAGGCGCTTCAGCCGGTTGTTGCGGTTGATCACCCGGCGATAGAGGTCGTTGAGGTCCGACGTCGCGAACCGTCCGCCATCGAGCGGCACCAGCGGCCGCAGCTCGGGCGGCAGCACCGGCAGCACCTCGAGGATCATCCACTCCGGCTTGATTCCGGACTTGTTGAACGCCTCCAGCACCTTGAGGCGCTTGGCGATCTTCTTGATCTTGGTGTCCGAGCTCGTGGCGGCGAGGTCCTCGCGCAACGTCTCGATTTCCTTCCTGAGATCGAGGCTGCGCAACAGGTTGCGGATGCCCTCGGCGCCCATCATGGCGGTGAAGTCGTCGCCGAATTCTTCGACCTTGGCGAGATAGTCGTCCTCCGTCATGAGCTGCGCGCGCTTCAGCGGCGTCATGCCGGGCTCGATCACGACGTAGGCCTCGAAGTAGAGCGCCCGCTCGATGTCTCGCAGCGTCATGTCGAGCACCATGCCCATGCGCGAAGGCAGGCTCTTCAGGAACCAGATGTGGGCGACCGGGCTCGCGAGCTCGATGTGCCCCATGCGCTCGCGG
>CAZAEG010000110.1:0-5450 GCA_964484035.1 uncultured Enterobacteriaceae bacterium
AGCCCGGTGCAGGTGTTGTGGATGAGCTTCGGGTCGGGGTTCTTCTTCAGTTCCAGGAGCACGTCGGCAAAGCCGGTGTAGAAGCAGACGAAATCGCCCTTTTCCACCACGACCTTGTCCTTTTCCATGACGCGCATCAGATCGTCGTAGCCGATCGCCTTGCGCTCCCGGCCGAAGTGCGCGTGCAGGTCCGCCAGCACGCCGCGCCCCTGCGCGCCGTGCTCGGCGAGGTTCTGGATGCCGAGCGCCTCGGCGCGCGCGCCCTCGAACTTCGCCCAGGGCTCCGCGCCCGGTTTCTCCGGCGCGGGCTTCACGTCCTCGCCGGCGCGAAAGCCGTTGTAGAACACCATCTCCGGCTTGCCATCGCCGTCGGCGTCGAACTTGGCGCCGACGTGGGCGAGCGAATCCCACTGCGAGGAGTACTGCAGCGCGAGCAGCACCTGGTCGTCGCAGACCACATCGGTGACGCCGGGAAAGACTTCGGACAGGGGAAAGCAGAACGCCTGCTTGCCGTCGCGGATCGTCGGCGCGAGGCGCGGCGGATTGCGCCGCGGGTTGAGCGCATTGCCACCCGGGTAGTCGAGCGGCAGCGACAGGCAGAACGAGATCCCTTCCTTCACCTCGGCGGCGCCCTGCAGCACTTTCTCGCGCGTCACGTAGTTCATGCGTCCGCGCTGGTCGTCGGGGCCGAACTCGCCCCAGTTGGAGTTCGGGGGCTTGTGTTTCCAGCGCTGCGTCATGTCAGAAATAATGCCGGCTTATCGTTTCCGCGACCATCGCCGGCTTGTCGCCGCCCTCGCGCTCCACGGTAACGCTCCAGGTGGTCTGCACGCCGCCTTCCAGCGTCTCGTACTTCGCCAGCGTGAAGCGGCCGCGGATCCTCGCGCCCGAGGGCACCGGCGCAGTGAAGCGCACCTTGTTGAGGCCGTAGTTGACGCCCATCCTGCGGTCGGAGAACTCGAACGTCGACTCGATCAGCTTCGGCAGCATGGAGAGCGTCAGGTAGCCATGCGCGATGGTGGTGCCGAACTCGGACTGCTTCGCCCGCTCGCGGTCGACGTGGATCCACTGGAAATCCTCGGTCGCCTTGGCGAACAGGTCGATCCGTTCCTGCGGCATGTCCACCCAGGGCGAGACGGCGATCTCCTCGCCCACGCGGCGCTCCAGGTCGCGGATCTTCAGTGAGGATTTCATCGGCCGATTGTAAACGCCTCGATCTCGCGCACGACCTGGTCGGTTCGCTCGCGCGCGATCCAGTGCGTCGCCTCGGGCACGCGCACCAGCTTGAAATCGGGAACCAGCGCCTCGAGCCCGTCGAGACAGCCGGTGAGCAGCGCCGGGTCGCGCTCGCCCCACAGCACCAGAGTCGGCACGCGCACGACGAAATCTCCGGGCTTGAGCTGCAGCTTCAGCGGGCCGGGATCGTCCGCGGTGGGCGGGTACAGCGGCGAGGCGCGGTAGTAGTTCAGTCCGCCGGTGAGTGCGCCGGGCTGCGACCAGGCCGCGAGCAGCTCCCGGCGGTAGTCCGGGTCCAGGTCGGGGAACCAGGCGAGGAGCCGCGCGTAGCCGTTCGCCGAGAGCACGCGCTCGGCCTTGGCGAGCCGGAACAGCGTCATGTAGGCGCTCGCCTCGCGCTGCGCGGGGCTGGCGCACAGCTCGCGCCAGAAGACATACGGGTGCGGCGAGTTCAGCATCACCAGCCGGGAAAGGCGCTCCGGGTGCGAGATCGCCACGCTCCAGGCCACCGCCCCGCCCCAGTCGTGCGCCACGAGGACGAACTTCTCCTGCGTGTAGCGCGCGGCGAGCGCGAGCACGTCGGCCACCAGGGATTTCACCCGGTAGGCCTCGACGGCGGCGGGCTTGTCCGAGAGGTTGTAGCCGCGCAGGTCGGGCGCGGCGGCGCACCAGCCGCGCGCGCCGAAGTGCTTGAGCAGCGGCCGCCACATCCCCCAGTACTCGGGAAAGCCGTGCAGGAAGAGCATCAGCGGCCCGTCGCCCGCGCGCGCGACGTGAAACTTCAGGCCGTTCGCCTCGACCGTCTCGTGGACGATGGTCACGAAAAGCGCGAGAAGTCGGGCTTGCGCTTCTCCATGAACGCGCTGAGCGCTTCTTTCGCCTCGGGCGAGCGCAGCCGCTCGCCGAACAGGCCGAGCTCCTCCTGCATGCGCTCGCGCACCGCCTGCGCCAGGCCGCGCTTCATCAGCTCCTTGGTCATCCTCACCGAGGCGGGCGGCAGCGCCGCGAGCGCGAGCGCCGCCTCGCGCGCGCGCTCGAGGAGCTCCGCCTCGGGCACGATTTCCGTCACGATCCCCGCGGCGAGCGCCTTGTCCGCGCCGAACGGCCGGCCGAGGAGCAGCAGCTCGGCGGCGCGCGGGTAGCCGCCGATCATCGGCAGAAGCAGGCTGGAAGCGGCCTCGGGCAGCAGCCCGAGCGGCACGAAGGGCAGCTGGAAGCGCGCGTTCGGCGCCGCGTAGATGAGGTCGAAGTGCAGGAGCATCGTCGTGCCGATGCCGACCGCCGGGCCGCCCACGGCGGCGACGATGGGCTTTTGCGCCGCGGCGATGGCGCGCAGGAAGCCGGAGGCAGGCGAGGCGCCCGGCTCGCGTTCCAGCTCGAGAAAGTCCTTCACGTCGTTGCCCGAGGTGAAGCAGCCGCGCTGGCCGTGGATCAGCACCGCGCGCACCCCGGCGTCGGCGTCCGCGTCGGCGAGCGCTCTGGCCATCGCCGCGTACATCTCCGGGCTGAGGGCGTTCTTCTTCTCGGGCCGGTTCAGCTCGATGCGCGCGACGCGCGCCTCGGTCTCGACGATGACCTGGCTCATGCGCCCGGCAGCCGGAAGTCCTTGAACTTCTCGCGCAGCGTCAGCTTGGAGAGCTTGCCGGTCGCGGTGTGCGGCAGCTCCTCGACGAACACCACGTCGTCGGGCATCCACCACTTGGCGATCTTGCCCTCGTAGAACCTGAGCAGCTCGTCCTTCGTCACCTGCTGCCCGGGCTTCTTCACGGCCACGATGATGGGCCGCTCGTCCCATTTCGGGTGCCGGATGCCGATCACCGCAGCTTCCTGCACCGCCGGGTGCGCCACGGCGATGTTCTCCAGGTCGATCGAGCTGATCCACTCGCCGCCCGACTTGATCACGTCCTTCGAGCGATCGGTGATCTGCATGTAGCCGTCGGGGTCGATGGTGGCGACGTCGCCCGTCGGGAACCAGCCGTCCTTGAGCGGATCGCCGCCTTCGCCCTTCATGTAGCCCGAGGCGATCCAGGGCCCCTTGACCAGCAGGTTGCCGAAGCGCTTGCCGTCCCACGGCAAGTCCTTGCCCTCCTCGTCGACGATCTTCATCTCGACGCCGAAGATGCCGCGGCCCTGCTTCGCCTGCACGGCGATGCGCTCCTCCCTGGGCAGGGCAGCCTGCTTCGCCTTGAGCGAGCCCACCGTGCCCAGGGGGCTCATCTCGGTCATGCCCCAGGCGTGGAACACCGTGACGCCGTAATCGTCCTGGAAGGCGCGGATCATCGCCGGCGGGCACGCCGAGCCGCCGATCACCGTGCGCTTGAGCGTGGAGAATTTCACCTTGTTGGCCGTGAGGTGCTGCAGCAGCATCAGCCACACCGTCGGCACGCCCGCCGAGAGCGTCACTTTCTCCTGCTCGATCAGGTCGTAGACGCTCTTGCCGTCGAGGTGCGGACCCGGGAACACCATTTTCGCGCCGACCATGGTGCAGGCGTAAGGCAGGCTCCAGGCGTTGGCGTGGAACATCGGCACCACCGGCAGCACCACGTCGCCCGCCGAGAGGTTGAGCGCATCGGGCAGCGCCGCGCCGTAGGCGTGCAGGATCGTCGAGCGGTGCCCGTAGAGGACGCCCTTCGGGTTGCCCGTCGTGCCCGAGGTGTAGCACAGCGCCGCCGCCGTGCGCTCGTCGAACGAGGGCCATTCGTAGCGCTCGTCCTGCTTCGCCATCAGCTCCTCGTAGCACAGCAGCCTCGGGATCGAGGTCTGCGCCGGCATGTGCGCGCGGTCGGTCATCAGCACGAAGTGCTTGACCGTCTTCAGCTGCGGCGCGAGCTTCTCCACCAGCGGCACGAACGTGAGGTCGAAGAACAGCGCCTGGTTCTCGGCGTGGTTCGAGATGTACACGATCTGGTCGGGGAACAGGCGCGGGTTGATGGTGTTGATGACCGCGCCGATGCCCGAGATGGCGTAGTAGAGCTCGTAGTGGCGGTAGCCGTTCCAGGCGAGCGTGCCGACGCGGTCCCCCGCCTTCACCCCGAGTGCCTGCAGCACCTTGGCCAGGCGGCGCGCGCGCGCATGGGCCTCGCGGTAGGTGGTGCGGTGCAGGCTCCCCTCGACCGTTTTCGACACGATTTCGGTGTCGCCGTGGTTGCGGTCCGCGAAGCGGATCAGGTCGGTGATCAGCAGCGGGACGTCCATCATCAGGCCTTGCATGGCTTCCCCTCCTCGAAGTCTGAAAAGCTACTGTGCCGCATTCACCCCGGTCAAGCACTATCCGGGCGCTCGATCCCGAGAGTAGAATTCGCGCGTCCCCGGGGAGAATGCGCGAAATGAGCGACGTGGCAGCGTATACGGTCCGTGACGGCATTGCCGTCATCACCCTCAACAACCCTCCCGTGAACGGCCTCGGCAACGCGCTGCGCGCGGGCATCGCCGAAGGTCTCGAGAAAGCCGACTCCGATCCCGACATCAAGGCCGTGGTGCTCATCGGCTCGGCGAAGGCGTTCTCGGGTGGCGCCGACATCCGCGAGTTCAACAAGCCCGCGACCAGGCCCAACCTGCCGGAAGTGAACGACCTGCAGGATTCGATGCAGAAGCCCCTGGTGGCGGCGATCGGCGGCTTCGCGCTCGGCGGCGGGCTCGAGCTCGCGCTCGCCTGCCACTACCGCATCGCCCTGGAGAAGACGGTCCTCGGGTTGCCGGAAGTGAAGCTCGGCATCCTGCCGGGCTCGGGCGGCACGCAACGCCTGCCGCGGATCATTCCGGTGCACGAGGCGGCGCGCATGATCATCCTCGGCGACCCCATCCCCGCGGCGCGGGCGAAAGAGCTGGGGCTGCTGGACGAGATCGTGAGCGGCGACCTGCTCGAGGCGGGCGTGGCCTACGCGAAACAGCTGGTCGCCGAGGGCAAGGGGCCGCGGCGCATCCGCGACATGCCCCCGATGGTGGAAGGCGACCAGAAGGCGCTGCTCGAGGCGGTGCCCGCGCAGGCCGCGAAAAGTGCCGGCGGCAATCCGGCGCCGGCCGAGATCGCCAAGTGCATCCACGCCGCGGTCACGCTGCCGTTCGACGAGGGCCGCAAGGTCGAGCGCGAGCGCTTCGAGTACCTGGTCAACACCGTGGAATCGAAGGCGCTGCGGCACATGTTCTTCGCCGAGCGCCAGACCTCGAAGATTCCCGACGTGCCCGAGGACACCCCGGTGCGCGACATCAAGAAG
>CAZAEG010000111.1:0-5883 GCA_964484035.1 uncultured Enterobacteriaceae bacterium
CTGATGGCCGGCAACTACCGCTGCGTGACCCGGCAGGGCATCCGCCCCATCAAGGAGGCGGTGCATGCGGACATCGACGCCTCGCGCGCGGTGTACGACTGGGTGGTCGAGCTGTGCAGGTCGCTCGGCGCGGACGCGAAGGACCTGGTGCCGTTCGAGAAATACGCCGCGGCGGCGAACGGCCTTACCGGCCCGTCGTCGGCCGCGCGCGCGCTCTACGGCGGCGCGCCCTACATCGAGCGGGTCGATCGCCGGGTGCAGGCGATCGCCCGGCCAAAGGGCATGCGCTCCGCGGCGCTCGACGAGGTCGTGGCGCGGGTGGACGCGCAGCTGGAGTTAAATCGCAATAAGTAGAAAAGGGTATAAAAGGGGGTCAGAGCAGGATTTTTCGAGCCAAGCGACTCGAACGCGTCGGTGCCTGCGACAGGTTCTCCATGGTCTCGGCTTTTCTGGCGGGGAGATTCATCCCGCCAGAAAAGCCGAGATCGTTTTGAACCGCAACGACCTCGCGACGCGATACGCATCGTCGCTTGCTCGAGCGAAATCCTGCTCTGACCCCCTGTTCTTACTTCTCCCCGTCGGCACCGTCCTCGATGCCGAGCTCCTGGATCTTGCGCGTGATGGTGTTGCGGCCCATGCCGAGCAGGTTGGCGGCTTCGATGCGCCGCCCGCCGGAGCGCGCGAGCGCGCGCTGGATCAGGCTGCGCTCGAACTGCCGGCCGAGCGGCTCGAGTATTCCCGTCTCGCCGCGCGCCAGGCGCCGCTCCGCTTCCTGCTCGAGCGCGGCCACCCAGTCGCTCGCCGCCGCAGCGGTGGCCGTATCGCGGAACTCCGCGGGCAGGTCGCCCAACTCCACCACCTGCCCCGGCGCCATCACCGTGAGCCAGTGGCACAGGTTCTCGAGCTGGCGCACGTTGCCGGGGAAATCGAGCCGCTGCAGGTGCTCGAGCGCGCCCTCCGACAGGCGCTTTGCCTCCACGCCGAGCTGCTGCGCGCTGCGCGCGAGGAAGAATCGCGCGAGCAGCGGCACGTCCTCGCGGCGCTCCTTGAGCGAAGGCAGGCGCACGCGGATGACGTTCAGCCGGTGGTACAGGTCCTCGCGGAAGGCGCCCTCGCGCACCCGCTGCTCGAGGTTCTGGTGCGTGGCGGCGATCACGCGCACGTTGGCCTTGATCGGCTGGTGGCCGCCGACGCGGTAGAAGTTGTTCTCCGACAATACGCGCAGCAGCCGCGTCTGCAGCTCCGCCGGCATGTCGCCGATCTCGTCGAGAAACAGCGTCCCGCCCTCGGCCTGCTCGAAGCGGCCGCGGCGCTGCGCCTGGGCGCCCGTGAACGCGCCGCGCTCGTGGCCGAAGAGCTCCGACTCGAGCAGGTCCTTGGGCATCGCCGCCGTATTGATGGCGACGAAGGGACGGGAGGCGCGCGCACTGTGGCGGTGCAGCGCGCGCGCGACGAGCTCCTTGCCCGAGCCCGACTCGCCGGTGATGAGCACCGTCGCGCTCGATTGCGACAACCGGCCGATGGCGCGGAACACCTCCTGCATTGCCGGCGCCTGGCCGAGGATCTCCGGCGCCTCGGCCACCGGTTCCGCGGCCGCATCGTCGCGCTGGCTTTCGTCGAGCGCGCGGCGGATCAACTCGACTGCCTGGTCGACGTCGAAGGGCTTGGGCAGGTACTCGAAAGCGCCGCCCTGGAAGGCCGCCACCGCGGACTCGAGGTCGGAATACGCCGTCATCACGATCACCGGCACCTCGGGATGCTGCTGCTTGACGGTGTGCAGAAGCTCGAGCCCCGAGGGACCCGGCATGCGGATGTCGGACACGAGGACCTGCGGCGCGCCGTCGTCCAGCGCATCGAGCGCCTCCTGCGCGGAGGCGAAGGAACTGAAGGCGATGCCTTCACGGCCGAGAGCCTTCTCGAAGACCCAGCGGATGGAGCGGTCGTCGTCGACGATCCAGACCGGTTTCATGCCAGCGGCAGCACGATCCTGAATACGGTGCGCCCGGGGCGGCTGTCGCACTCGATGATTCCCCGGTGGTAGTGGACGAAGGTCTGCGCGAGCGATAAGCCCAGCCCGCTGCCGCCGTCCCGCCCCGAGACCAGGGGGTTGAATATCCTGTCCCGGATGTCCTCTGGGACGCCGGGCCCGTCGTCGATCACTTGCAATTCTAGTGCCAGCCTGTGCCGCTGCCTGAGCAGGGTGACCTGGCGCAACGCCCGCGTGCGCAGCGTGACCACGCCGGGGCGGCCGCTGCCGGCAACCGCCTGCGCCGCATTGCGCACCACGTTCAGCACCGCCTGGATGAGCTGCTCCTTGTCGCCCACCAGATCGGGCAGGCTCGGATCGTAGTCGCATTCGACGGCGATGCCGCTGGCGAACTCGGCCAGCACGAGGCTGCGCACGCGCTCCAGGACCTCGTGGATGCCGAGCGGCCCGACGCGCGGCCGGCGGTGCGGCGTGAGCAGCCGGTCCATCAGCGTCTGCAGGCGATCGGCCTCCTTGATGATCACCTGCGTGTATTCGCGCAGCTCGGGCCGCTCGAGCTCGCGCTCGAGGAGCTGCGCCGAGCCGCGTAGCCCCCCGAGCGGGTTCTTGATCTCGTGGGCGAGGTTGCGGATCAGCTCGCGGCTCGCCTGCTGCTCGCCGATCAGCCGCTCCTCGCGCGCCTGACGCAGCTGCTGCTCGATCGGGCGCAGCTCCGCGAGCAACGGCGTGCCCGGGGCGTCGATGCGCGTCAGCACGCACGAGAGCGGCAGCGGCTCGCGCCCGGGCCGCGCGTAGCTGACGTTCTGCGCCGAATAATCCCAGTGCGTAACGAGCGCCTCGGCGAGGGCTTTCTCCAGCACCGCGTCGTCATCGAACAGCGGCTGGAAGGCTTGCCCGATGAGGCTCTTCGCCGCCACGCCGAGGAGGTTCTCGGCCGCCTGATTGGCATAGCGCACCACCGCGTGCTCGTCGAGCACCACTACGGCGGTGGCCAGGAATTCCAGGCCTGAGAAGTTTGTTGCGGCCACGGGTCAGGCCGCCGCGCTCACCGGTACAGGTTGGTCAGCTCGCGTCTGAGCGATTCGACGTTCTTCTGGTGGAGTTCCACCGCGTCCTTGTATTTTTGCAGCCGCTCGAGCACCCTGGCGTAGTTCCGCTCGTCGCCGTAGCGCACCGATTCCTGTGCTTCCAGCTCCTCGCGCGCTTGCGCAAGCAGCGACTCCTCCTGCTTCAGCTCCTTTTCCAGGATCTCGCGCTGGCGCTCGCGCGCCGAGGCGCGTGCTTGCGAGTCCTCCTTGGGAAAGCTGCCCGGCGCCACCTTCGGTTTCGGTGCCGGCACGACCTGCACGCGCGTCTGCTGCACGATGCGGCAATCCTTGCCGCTGGTGTCTTCGCGCAGGTTGGTGACGTGCGTGCGCCCGTCCTTGTCGCGGCAGCTCCAGATGGTGATCTCGTCGGACGCCTGCGCCTGCGCGAGCGCCGGCGCAACGCCCAGCACAATTCCCAGCAACATGAAAAATCGGCGCACGATCAATAACATACCAGAAAAAAACAAGGGACGGGCAAGCCCGTCCCTTGTTTGCGCAAGGCAGCCAGCGCCAGATTACGACGAGTAGTACATGTCGAACTCGACCGGATGCGTGGTCATGCGGAAGCGCGTGAGCTCCTCTTCCTTGAGCGTCACGTAGGACTCGAGGAAATCCTCCGAAAACACGCCGCCCTTGGTGAGGAAGGCATGGTCCTTCTCCAGGCTCTCGAGCGCTTGCTCGAGCGAGGCGCACACGTGCGGCACCTTGGCGGCCTCTTCGGGCGGCAGGTCGTACATGTTCTTGTCGATCGGGTCGCCGGGATGGATCTTGTTCTGCACGCCGTCCAGCCCCGCCATCAGCATCGCCGCGAACGCGAGGTACGAGTTCGCCGTCGGGTCGGGAAATCGCACCTCCACGCGCCGCGCCTTCGGGCTCGAGACGTACGGGATGCGGCACGACGCGGAGCGGTTCTTCGCCGAGTAGGCGAGGTTGATCGGCGCCTCGAACCCCGGCACCAGGCGCTTGTAGCTGTTGGTGCCCGGATTGGTGATGGCGTTCAGCGCCTTGGCATGCTTGATGATGCCGCCGATGTAGAACAGCGCGAACTCCGACAGGCCCGAGTAGCCGTTGCCGGCGAAGAGGTTGGTGCCGCCCTTCCATACCGACTGGTGCACGTGCATGCCGGAGCCGTTGTCGCCGACCACGGGCTTGGGCATGAAAGTCGCCGTCTTGCCATACGAAGCGGCCACGTTCCACACCGTGTACTTGAGGATCTGCATCCAGTCGGCGCGCTGCACGAGCGGCGCAAAGCGCGTGCCGATCTCGTTCTGCCCCATCGCGCCGACCTCGTGGTGGTGCACCTCGACCTCGACGCCCTGCTGCTCGAGCGCGAGGCACATGGCGTTGCGGATGTCGGCGAGCGTATCGGTCGGCGGCACCGGAAAGTAGCCGCCCTTGACCGGCGCGCGATGGCCCATGTTGCCCGATTCATAGTCGATGCCGCTGGACCAGGGCGCTTCCTCCGACTTGATCTTCACGAAGCAGCCGGACATGTCGACGCTCCAGGTGACGCCGTCGAAGATGAAGAACTCGGGCTCGGGGCCGAAGTACGCCGTGTCGCCGAGCCCGCTCGACTTGAGGAAGGCCTCGGCGCGCCGCGCGATGCCGCGCGGGCAGCGGTCGTAGGGCTTGCCGTCGGTCGGCTCGTAGACGTCGCAGTTGATGTTGAGGACCGCCTCGTCGCTGAACGGGTCCATGCGCGCGGTCGATGGATCCGGCATCAGCAGCATGTCCGAGGCCTGGATGCCTTTCCAGCCGGCGATCGACGAGCCGTCGAAGGCGTGGCCGGCCTCAAACTTCTCCTTGGTGAAGTGCCGGATCGGCACGCCGACGTGCTGCTCCTTGCCGCGCGTGTCGGTAAAGCGGAAGTCGACGAACTTGACCTCCTTGTCCTTCGCCATTTTCAAGACGTCATCGGCCGTCATGGACATCTGCAGATCTCCTGAGTTTGTGCAATGGGATACGGCCGCTCGCGGCAGCCGGACGCGCAGGATGGAGCAGGTTCCATGCCACGAGGCGGTTTCCCCGAATCCGCCCCTGCCGCGCCATGCCGCGGAAATTCTAAATCAAGCAATCGCACAATGCTGGTGCATTTTCTCGTCCTTGGCACCGTGCCGGTGCCTGGGATGCACTGCAGTTGAACTCCTATAATGCACAGCAGCAATGGCACCGGATTCGGACATCGCTGAGATTAGACGCCGGGCGGCCGAGCGTGCGCGGGAGCTCAAGCTGCCCTACGCCGGCGCGCTGACGCCCGCGGAGGCGTTCGCGCTGATGCAGGCGGGCGGGAAGCTGGTCGACGTGCGCACCATGCCCGAGCTGCTGTACGTCGGGCGCGTGCCGGGGAGCGTCCTCGTGGAGTGGCAGACCTATCCGGGCAACGCGCGCAATCCCGGATTCCTCGAGCAGCTGTCTGCTGCCGTTGCGCCGACGGACACCCTTATGTTCCTGTGCCGTTCGGGCGTCCGTTCGCATGCCGCGGCGGCAACCGCCGCGCAGGCCGGTTTTCCCGATTCCTACAACGTGCTCGAGGGCTTCGAGGGCGACAAGGACGCCGCGCAGCACCGCGGCGCCGTGGGTGGCTGGCGCAAGGCCGGGTTGCCCTGGGTGCAGGGCTAGACGGTCCAGTTCACCGCGCCGGTGTAGGCGGTCGCGAGCACGATCAGACCGAAGGCGATCCGGTACCACGCGAACGGCCGGAAGTCGTGCGTCGCGACGTAGCGCACCAGCCAGCGGATGACGACGAAGGCGGAGACGAACGACATCACCAGGCCGACGCCGAACATGTCCAGGTCCGCCGCGCTCAGC
>CAZAEG010000112.1:0-6042 GCA_964484035.1 uncultured Enterobacteriaceae bacterium
GGCCAGGCCGACGAGTCGCAGAGGAAGGCGCTCGAAAAGTACACGCTCGACCTCACCGAGCGCGCCCGCCAGGGCAAGCTCGACCCGGTCATCGGGCGCGACGACGAGATCCGGCGCTGCATCCAGATCCTGCAGCGGCGCACCAAGAACAACCCGGTGCTGATCGGCGAGCCCGGCGTGGGCAAGACCGCCATCGTCGAAGGGCTCGCGCAGCGCATCATCAACGGCGAAGTGCCCGAGAGCCTGAAGAACAAGCGCGTGCTGGTGCTCGACATGGCCTCCCTCCTCGCCGGCGCCAAGTACCGCGGCGAGTTCGAGGAGCGCCTGAAGGCGGTGCTCAAGGACCTCGCCAAGGACGAGGGCAACACCATCGTCTTCATCGACGAGCTGCACACCATGGTCGGCGCCGGCAAGGCCGAGGGCGCCATCGACGCCGGCAACATGCTCAAGCCCGCGCTCGCGCGCGGCGAGCTGCACTGCATCGGCGCGACGACCCTGAACGAATACCGCAAGCACGTGGAGAAGGACGCCGCGCTCGAGCGGCGCTTCCAGAAGGTGCTGGTGGGCGAGCCGACGGTGGAGGCGACGATCGCCATCCTGCGCGGCCTGCAGGAGAAGTACGAAGTGCACCACGGCGTGGAGATCACCGACCCGGCGATCGTCGCCGCGGCCGAGCTCTCGCACCGCTACGTCACCGACCGGTTCCTGCCCGACAAGGCGATCGACCTGATCGACGAGGCCGCCTCGCGCAACAAGATGGAGATCGACTCCAAGCCCGAGTCCATGGATCGCCTCGAGCGGCGCCTGATCCAGCTCAGGATCGAGCGCGAGGCGGTCAAGAAAGAGAAGGACGAGGCCTCGAAGAAGCGCCTCGGCCTGATCGAGGACGAGATCAAGCGCCTGGAGAAGGACTACTCCGACCTCGAGGAGATCTGGAAGGCGGAGAAGGCGCAGGTGCAGGGCGTGCAGCACATCAAGGAAGAGATCGAGCGCGTGCGCCAGCAGATGGCCGAGCTGCAGAGAAAAGGCCAGTACGACAAGCTCGCCGAGCTGCAGTACGGCAAGCTGCCGCAGCTGGAAGCGCAGCTGAAGAGCGCGGAGAAGGCCGACGCCAAGGCGGCGAAGACGCGCCTCGTGCGCACGCAGGTCGGCGCGGAAGAGATCGCCGAGGTGGTGTCGCGCGCGACCGGCATCCCGGTGTCGAAGATGATGCAGGGCGAGCGCGAGAAGCTGATCAAGATGGAAGCGAAGCTGCACGAGCGCGTGGTCGGCCAGGACGAGGCCGTGCGCCTGGTGTCCGACGCCATCCGCCGCTCGCGCTCGGGGCTCTCCGACCCCAACCGCCCCTACGGCTCGTTCCTGTTCCTCGGCCCCACGGGCGTCGGCAAGACCGAGCTGTGCAAGGCGCTCGCGAATTTCCTCTTCGACTCGGAAGAGCACCTCATCCGCATCGATATGTCCGAGTACATGGAGAAGCACTCGGTGTCGCGCCTCATCGGCGCGCCGCCCGGGTACGTGGGCTACGACGAGGGCGGCCAGCTCACCGAGCAGGTGAGGAGAAAGCCCTACGCCGTGATCCTGTTCGACGAGGTGGAGAAAGCGCACCCCGACGTCTTCAACGCGCTGTTGCAGGTGCTGGACGAGGGCCGGCTCACCGACGGCCAGGGCAGGACCGTGGACTTCAAGAACACGGTGCTGGTCATGACCTCCAACCTCGGCTCGCAGATGATCCAGCAGATGGCCGGCAGCGACTACGGCGTCGTCAAGGTGGCGGTGATGGCCGAGGTGAAGAACCAGTTCCGGCCCGAGTTCGTGAACCGCATCGACGAGTTGGTGGTGTTCCACGCCCTGGGCGAGGAGCACATCAAGTCGATCGCGCGCATTCAGCTCGAGGTGCTGAAGGCGCGCCTGGCGAAGCTCGACTACGGCTTCGAGGTGTCGGAAGCGGCGCTCGCCGAGCTCGCCAAGGTGGGCTTCGACCCGGTGTACGGCGCGCGGCCGCTGAAGCGCGCCATCCAGTCGGAGGTGGAGAACCCGCTCGCGAAGAGCATCCTCGAAGGGCGCTTTGCGCCCAAGGATGCGATCCGCGTCGACTTCCGCGCCGGGCGCATGACGTTCGAGAAGTCGCCGGCGCGCGCGGCGGCCTAGCCGAGCCCGGGCCGGCGCCTGTGGTGGCCCGTGTCCTCCTGGTACGCCTTGCCGATCTCCAGGATCGTGCGCTCGGCGAACGGGCTGCCGATGATCTGCACGCTGAGCGGCAGACCTTCGTGCAGGCCGGCCGGCATGGCGAGCGAGCACAGTCCCAGGTAGTTCACCGCGCGCGTGAGATACGCCGGGATCGGGGCCTGCTCGTCGATCTCGTCGAGCGGCAGCGCGGGCACGGCGACCGTCGGCAGCAATAGCGCGTCGAAGTCCCGCAGCCACGCCTGAAACTGGCGCCGGCGCGCCTCCATCCCCCGCAGCATCCCGGCGTATTCCCCGGGCGCGAGCTTCGCGGCGGCGCGCACGCGCTCGCGCACCGCGTCGTTGATCGCCTGGCCGCGGTCCTCGATGTGGTCGCGGTGCAAGTCGTAGGCTTCCGATGCGATGATCATGCCCACCTGGCGCGCGAGGTCGAAGTACCATTCGGGCAGGCGCACCGGCACGATGTGCGCGCCGAGCTTTTCCAGGCGCTGCGCGGCGTCGGTCCACGCCGCGAGCACCGCCGGATGCATGAAGGCCGGCAGCTGCGCGCGCTCGGGCAGCGCGATGCGCTTGTGACGCAGGTGCCCGGGCGCAAGCTCCGCCGGCAGGTCCGGCGCGCCGTCGTCGGCAAGGACGCGCAGGACCTCCATGCAGTCGTCCACCGAGCGCGCGAGCGGGCCGATGGTGTCGAGCGTCCAGCTGAGGAGCGCCGTGGCGCGCAGGCTGATGCGGCCGAAGGTCGTTTTCAGCCCCACGATGCCGTTGAACGCCGCCGGGATGCGCACCGAGCCGCCGGTGTCGCTGCCGATGCCGGCGGGCACGAGGCCCGCGGCGACCGCCACGCCGGTGCCGCTCGACGAGCCGCCCGGCACGCGCGCCCGCTTCAGGTCCCAGGGATTCCAGGGCGTGCCCATCAGCGGATTGGTGCCCCAGGCGCCGAAGGCGAATTCGACCATGTGCAGCTTGCCGAGCGGGATCATGCCCGCGGCGAGCAGTCGCGCCACGGTGGCGCTGGTGCTCTCGGCGACGCGCGCCGCCCACATCTTCGAGCCGACGGTGCCAATGCGCCCCGCGATGTCGCACAGGTCCTTGAGCCCGATCGGCAGCCCGTGCAGCGGGCCGAGCGGCAGGCGCGCTTTGCGCGCGGCATCGGCGGCGCCGGCGAGCGCGCGGGCATCGGCGGCGTACAGCTCGACGAAGGCGTGCAGCTTGCCGTCGAGCGCCTCGATGCGCGCGAGGTGCGCATCGACGATCTCGCGGCTCGAGCATTGCGCGCGGCGCAGCAGCCCGGCCTGCTCCAGCAGCGTCAGGTCGGTGAGTTCGATGGCCGGTGCGCTGCGGCGGGTGGCATGGGGGCCTGCGCGCGGATGCGCCGCGTCTGCTGCAGCAGCTCTTCCCACAGGCCCTCGGTGTCCTTGCGGAACACGACCTCGAGATTGGCGTCGAGCACGCTCCACAGGCCGCGGTCGATCTCGCGGCGCAGCTCGCCCGGGCGCCAGCCCACGTAGCCGACGTAGTAGCGCGCGGCGTTCGGCGTCGCCTCGATGACGTGGTCGATGATGTTGGCGCGGAAGGCGAGATAGAGATTCTTCATCAGCTGCACCGAGCCCGTGCCGGGCGTCGCCTCGGTCTTCACCAGCGCCACCAGCGCGCCGCGCGAGAACGGGCCGCCGTAGTACACGGGATCGACCACCTTCTTCGAGGGCGCGTGCTCGGGAAACAGGCTCCCCAGCGAGCGCCGCGTGGGGCGGTTGATGATCACGCCGACGTGCCCGCCGTTGGGCGCGGGCGCCGCGAGCAGCACCGTCTGGCGGTAGTCCATGTCGCGGAACATGGGGTGCGCGATCAGGAACACCGCTTCGTCTTCCTGTGCTTGCGCCGCCGGCAGCCCGGCGGCGGCCAGCAGCGACAGCATCGCGGCGAAGATTTGCAAGGTCTTCACCAAAGCATTGTAGCGCGAATTCTCAGGTCCTCGGCCCCGCGGCCCGCGCCAGGAGCTCCTCCCACAGCCCGCTCATGTCCTCGCGGAATACGAGCGATTCGTCCGCGGGCATCACGTGCCAGGCGTCGCGGCCGAACTCGCTCTCGAGCTGGCCCGGCGCCCAGGCGGCGAAGCCCGCGTACAGGCGAAAGCGCGCGTCGCGCGCCTCGAGCAGCGCGGCGAGATTCTGCGGATGCATGCTCAGGTACACGTTCTTCAGCACATGGAACGCCGCCGCCGGCGGCGGCGCGTCGGCGGCAAGGAGCGCGACCACGCTGCGCATCATCACCGGTCCGCCGAGCCACAGCGGCCGGCCCGCGTGGTGCGCCGGCGTCGGCTTGTTGAGGATCACGCCCAGCGTCTGACCGTCGCCCCTCTGCGTGACGAGGACCACGCTGCGGCCGAAGTTGGGATCGTCGAGCTCGGGCTTGGCGACGAGCAGCACCCCGTTCGCCGGCTCGTGCTGCTGCCCGGCTGCCCCCGCGCCGGCGAGGAGCAGGGCGAGCAGCGCCATGCGCAGGCGCGCGCTCATGCGAGCAGCTTCCCGCCCGAGCCGAGCCGCAGGCCGAGGAGCTCGCGCTGCAGCAGCTCGCGCCCGTGCCAGACGAGCACGCGCGAAGCGCCCGCGCCGCGGCCGAGCTCGTGCAGGGCGCGGATCTCGATCTCGGTGAATCCGCCCGCCGGGTCGACGCGCGGGTGCAGGACGAGCACCGGCTGGCGCGGCATGAGGCTCGATGCATAGAGCTTCTCCAGGAACTTGCGCAGCACCTGCTGGCCGAGGGTGAGGTCGGCGATCAGCATGCGCGGGTGCTTGAACGGATTGACGATCTCGAGCGGGCGGCCGGCGCTGGCGGTGAGCGCGTCGTCGCCGGCGCGCACCACCTTTCTCGCCGGGCCGGCGAGCACGGCGCCGATCGGGCGCGCGGCGTAGGCGCGCCCCGTGCGCACGTCGCGCACCGCGAGCCGGTCGGGATCGAGCTGCGCGTAGACGGTGGGGCGGAAGTACCTGAGCATCGCGCCGGCCGCGGGTGTCAGTCGGGCTCGATTCTCGCTTTGCCGAAGCTCTTGAACCACGGGTCGACGTCCTCGGGCGAGCTGGCGATCTTCGCGGCGTGCACCTCGATGCAGTGCGTGCCGGCCGCTGCCGAGAGGAAATGCGCGTTCAGCTGCAGGAACCCGGGCAGGTGCGCCGCGTAGAGGACGACGTAGGTGTGGTCGTCGAGACGCGCGCGGTACAGCTCCGCCGCCGGCGGCACGCTCGGCCGCGCGTCCAGGGTGCGCAGGATCGCGCTCGCGCATTCCAGCGCGCTCATCCCCCGGGCGGCGTTCGCCGTGATCACCGAGATCGAGTAGGCGCCCTCGGCGCCGAGGAAGCGCAGGTGCGGATGCGTGGCGTGCATCGGGTGCGGCTTCATGGGCAGCGGCGGGAGGTTCGGGATCGTGATCCTGAAGCCCGGCGCGGTCACGGCGAACACGAACTCCTCCGCGTTGGCGGGCGGCGCGGCGAGCACGGTGAGGGCGGCGGCGAGGGCGAGCGGCGCGGCTTTCATGCTGGCAACAAGCTTATTCCCTGGGAGGGGGCGGACGCCAGCGCCGCGCCGAAGAGGCGACGAGCGCGGTACGCACGGTGTTCACGGCGCCATTCGCCATCGCGGGTCGGCGAGCACGACCGAGGTCTCCCGCTGCCGCGCCGGGACCGACCAGTATTTTCGCAGCAGCGCGTCCTTGTCCATGTCCGGGACGACCGAGAATCCGTTGCGCCGATAGAACTCGATCGCCCACGACGCCGCCGCCCAGGTGCCGATCAGGACCGGCTTGCTCGTCAGGCCTTCCAGGTGGCGCAGGAGCCTCGTCCCCACGCCCTTCTTCTGCACCGC